>CASELS010000009.1 GCA_949288855.1 uncultured Collinsella sp.
CCCCGCGCGCGGTCGCGGCACGCTTCCGACGGGCGTCGGTCGCACCATGGTCGCAGCCGGCTCCAGCCACGCGTCGACCCCACGCTGCGCCTCGGTGTCCGAGCCCGGCTCAAGGTCGGCGGTCAGCGCCACCCACTCCTCGTCCGGAATGGGCTCCCAGCGGACTCCGCTGTCGTCGTTGTTCTGCGGTTCTGTCATGCAGCCCCCTCGTTGTCAGACAGCTTCATCCTACCCATGGGTTCCAGCATGCTGACAACCACCACAAGTTTTGCAGCGGCAACGGGCTTAATCTCCTGCGGGGTTGGGTGTGGCCGAAAATACTCATCACAATGCTGACAACATAACGACAGCTCGCTTCGATGCCCTTGACAGTTTAGGAAAAAAAGGAAAAATTAGGAAAAAAGGGAAATCAGCCCAGGAGACCCACCATGATTCAAGACACCGTCTTCTCGCCGTCCTTCGGAAACAGGCCATCCGCGCTTGTGGGTCGCGAGCAGATTCTCCGAGACTTTGCCATCGCCATCCAAAGCCGTCCCGGAAGCAGGGAACGCGCGATGGTGCTGCTGGGCCAGCGCGGCAGCGGAAAGACGGTTTTGCTCTGGGAGCTGGCCGATCGTGCGGCGCAGCGGGGTTTTGTCGTCGCAAGCCCAACCATAACCTCCGAGGAGATGCTCGAGCGCATCGTCGAGAAAATCCAGGACCAGGCTGAGCGCTACATCGACGAGAGGGGAAGCCGTCTGACGGGAGGGTCTATCGGTGCCCTTGGGTTCTCCGTGGGGTTTGAGTTCTCGCGCGAGGTTCAGGAGACAAAGAGCGCCCAGTACCGGCTCACTCAGCTGGCGCGGCGGCTCACAGCTGAGGGGCATGGCATGCTCATACTGGTGGACGAGCTCCAGGCCAACTCGCCTGAGGTGAGAAGGCTCGTCTCCGTCTACCAGGAGTTGGTGGGCGAGCGCCTCAACGTCGCCATTGCTCTCGCGGGTCTTCCTGCGGCCGTGTCCGCCACGCTTAACGACCACGTGCTGACGTTCCTCAACAGGGCAAACCGAATAACCTTGCCCCCGCTTTCCCAGGCTGATGTTGAGCCGTACCTCCGCCGGTCGTTCGAGGCTCTGGGGATACGGGTTCCCGAGTCCGGCTGTGGGCGCGCGGCGGAGTTCACGCAGGGCTCCCCGTACCTGCTTCAGCTGGTGGGGCATGGCGTCGTGCTGGAGGCGGACGACTTTGGGGAGGTCACGGAGGACGGGCTGGATCGCGCCCTTGCGGCTGCCGCCCGGACCTTCGAGATAGATGTGTGCGAGACGACCCTTGCGGCAGTGTCCGAGAAGGACGCCGAGTTTCTTGCGGCGATGGCGGGCGACCAGTCGCGCTCCCGCGTATCCGACGTCGCGGAGCGGATGCGTGTCACCGTGGACTATGCGCAGAAGTATCGGAAGCGTCTCATAGATGCTGGCATCATTGAGCCGGCAGGTCGTGGCTTCGTTCGTTTTGCCGTACCCTACTTGCAGGATTATCTAAGTCGGGGGTAATGACCCAGCCGGAGAGCGTCCGCCGCCCGCTCCATATAGCTTACGTAAATCATGTTCCGCCACCACAAATACCCAGCAAAGACCGCTATGATTAAGAATCGATGAAAGTGCATGGGGAGAGGCTGCAACTCAGCCGCTCCCCTGACTGATAGGAGCTGGTATGAAGGGCATCATTCTCGCGGGAGGTTCGGGCACGCGCCTGTTCCCCGCCACGCGAGCCGTCTCCAAGCAGCTGCTCCCGGTCTACGACAAGCCGATGATCTATTACCCGCTGTCCACGCTCATGCTCGCGGGCATTCGGGACATCCTCATCATCTCCACCCCGCGAGACATCCCCGCCTTTGAGGAGCTCCTCGGCGATGGCTCGGAGATCGGCCTCTCTATCTCCTATGCCGTGCAGGAGCAGCCCAACGGCCTGGCAGAGGCGTTCATCATCGGCGCTGACTTCATCGGAGACGACTCCGTCGCCCTCATCCTGGGTGACAACATCTTCTATGCCGCCGGCTTCAGCGACATCCTGAGCGTTGCTCGCCGCAAGGTCGAGCGCGTGGGCGGTGCCATGATTTTTGGCTATCCCGTCGACGATCCCAGCCGCTTTGGCGTGGTCGAGGTTGGCCCCAATGGCGAGGCGCTCTCCCTGGAGGAGAAGCCCGAGCACCCCAAGTCCCACTGGGCGGTGCCCGGCCTCTACTTCTATGACAACGATGTCGTGAACATCGCACGCACCATCAAGCCCTCCCCGCGCGGCGAGCTCGAGATCACCTCCGTGAACGAGGCCTACCTCAACGCCAGCTCCCTTGCGGTGCAGCGCATGAGCCGCGGCGTGGTCTGGCTGGACACCGGCACGCACGACAGCCTCCTCGAGGCCGCCGAGTTTGTGTCCATCATCCAGAAGCGTCAGGGAATCTATATTTCCTGCATAGAGGAAATTGCCTACCGAAAGGGCTTCATCGATAAAGAGCAGCTCAGGCGTATTGCGGAGACTCGCTCGCAGAACACTGACTATGGCCAGCATCTCGTTGAACTCATTGGCGGCGATAAGTGCGCCGGTATTGATTAGCAGCAGTTGTTTCTTTGGGGATCAGGTTTGATTATGGGAGCATCGATCGATCAAGTAGGGACCCAGGACGCGCGCAGCGTGTCTGTTGTCATCCCCTGCTATAAGTCAGCTGCCACGATTGGTGATGTTGTTCATGGGATGGATTCCGTTCTGTCCGAAGGCGGGTTCCCCCATGAGTTTGTTCTCGTGAATGACGGATCGGGGTCGGAAACTTTTCAGGCAATAAGAGTCCTGTGTGGAGAGGTGGATGCGGTTCGCGGGATAGATTTAACCCGCAATGCCGGTCAGCATCTTGCGGTCCTGACAGGCTTAAGGCGAGTTCGCGGCGATATTGTTGTCGTAATGGATGACGATATGCAAACGAGGCCCGACCAGAGCATTCCGCTAATCGAAGCGGTTTGCCAAGGGGTGGACGTTGCGTTTGCGGATTATGAGAGATCAAGAGAGAACTGTTTAAGGCGTGTCGCATCCCGCTTGTCTGCGTATAGTTCGTGTCTGTTGACTAAAAGGCCTCGCGAACTTCGGGTCAACAGCTTTTATGCATTAAAAGGGAGCATTGCGCGAGAAGTTGCCTCGTATGGGTGTCCCAACACGAACGTTCAGGCAACAATTCTGAAAATAACGAGAAATGTGGCCAATGTGAGAGTAGCCCACCATAAGCGTTCTGTGGGATCCTCTGGATACACGTTTTCAAAGCTTCTTCACGTATGGACATCGCTCTTTAATTACTCGAACTTTCCGTCCACGCTTTCCGCGCGTATTGCTGTTGCGCTGGCGCTGCTTGCCGTGCTGCTAATTGTTTCAGGCGCGGCATTCTCGAATGGTTTTGCCGTGGTTTCGGGCGTGGTAAGTGCCTGCACCTCCCTGATTCTCATTTGCGTGGCAATGGTCGCCCTGCATGTTTATCAAATTCTTTATACCGTAAGCGGAATTCCTCAGACGACGGTTCGCGAAGAAGTTACCTCAGAGAAAATGGAGATGAGCCATGAGTAGATCACCCAGGGTTCTTATTGTTGGCGCCGGCCGTGGGCAGCTTGGCCTATACCGTGCGGCCAAGCGAATGGGCCTTACGACTATTGCCGCTGGAGTTCCGGGTAAGTACCCTGGGCTCAAGCTTGCGGACGAGAAGTGCTATGTGGACATTTCCAGTCCTCAGGCCGTCGTCGCAGAGGCAAAGAAGCTCGATATTGATGCCGTGGTTACAAGTTGTATGGATACGGGCGTTGCGGCGGTTGGTGCGGTGAACGACGAGCTTGGTCTTAAGGGAATTGGCTACAACCAGGCAAATGATGCGTTCGATAAAATAAAGCAGAAAGAGGCGTTTGATCGCGGCGGAGTTCCCGCCGCGAGAAGCTCTGTGGTGCATACGTACCCTCAAGTGGAAGAGCTTTCCAAGGAGTACGGTCTGCCCCTCGTACTGAAGAGGCGTCGCTCGCAGGGAAGCGAAGGGGTGTTCGTTGTCAAATCCCTCGATGAGGCCAAGCGCGTGGTCGCTCAGGACTTCGGTGAGGGCGAAGACATTCTCGTTGAGGAGTATCTTGAGGGCGATGAGTTTGGCGCCCAAGCGATGGTTGTTGACGGAGAGATTAAATACGTCATGCCTCATGGAGATTTGCTTTACATGGGACACGCACCAATTCCAGTGGGGCACTATCTTCCTCTCGATCAGCCAGATAACGTGCGTGCGGAGGCTATTGAGGCAGCTAAGAAAGCGATTCGAGCAAGCGAGTTTGATAACTGTGCCGTCAACATTGACTTCCGCCTCAATAATGGAAGCGTAAATCTGATTGAGCTCACCGGCCGAGCTGGGGCAAATGGCTTACCCGAGCTTGCGGGGCTCTATCTGGGTGTGGATTATTACGAGCAGATACTGCGAATCGCCCTCGGGGATGACGTGACGTTTGTGCCACAGAAGACCGCAGGGTGCGATCTTGTCCAGATGGTGCTGCCGAGCTCTGCGGGTACAGTTAGATCCATCGATTTGTCTCCGGTAAGTCCTGAGGTTATTGATGTACAGTCGTTTATTGAGGTGGGGGATACCGTCTCCAGCTTCGAGAGCCTCAAGGATTGCCTCGGCTTAATTACGGTGAGAGGTAGGGATAAGGACGAGTGCGTCAAAAAGGCCGCCGAGCAGACGGCTCGCACCTTTGAAATCGAGTAGTCATGGCACTGTTCGGGCTTGAGAAAAACGAGAGGGAGAAGTCTTCTGCCGGATGGCCGATAGGACTCTTTGGGCACCCCGGTCCCTTTGTGACGGCGGCCGTAGTGAGTTTGATTCTAACCGCTGGGGTCGCCTTTGCTCTGGGCATCGTGTTCGAAACCGTTGATGATTACAACATTATGATGTCCTTGTCTGGAGAGAAGACTGGGTCACCATATTGGCAATTGACGTTCTATAACTCGTTGTTTGCATTAGTACAGGCACAGCTATATACCCTGATTCCCGGCATCCAGTGGTATTCGCTTATTGAGCTGGGGCTTATTTATGTCAGTAACCTCGTCTTCCTGGGTCTTGTTTTAGAGAGGTGCAGTCGTAATGGCTTAAGTTGGGTGCTGGCGCTCTTGGCCTATCCGTTGCTATTTTGTGCCGCGTTGCTTTATCCGGTGCAGAGGATGCAGTTTACGACGACCGCCGCCCTGTTAGGCATGGCTTCGTGCGCGGCAATTTATTCGATTGATGCCTCTATGCTTGACAAGCGTTCCTTGCGACGTCGATTGGCCCTCTCGGGCGCCCTCCTTCTCCTCTCTCTGCTTGAAAGACAGTCGGCAGGGTTTTGCGCGGCTGTGTTTTGGATTTCTGGCCTTGCCCGGATTGGAATTCTTGCGGGCGCGGGCATTTTATCCAACGTGAGGGCCAACGTTCGCACTGTGGTTATCGTCTCGGCTGCAACAGTGGGTCTCTGCGCGCTCTTCACGGTTGGCCATGAGCTGGTTAATAGACTAGGAGACAATGCGGACTACACCTCATACGACGAGTGGCGGGTCCAATACCAAGACTACCCGCGACCGACCTATGATGAGGCAGCCGACGTATACAACGAGGCGGGATGGTCGCAGGAGGTATATTCAATAGCCACATCGCTAACCTACATTTCTCCCAAAATTAATGAACAAGCATTTAAAGAAATAGTCCAGAGCCCTGAGATGGATGCGGCCAGCCCTTCGCTCATTGATGCGGTGAAAAACGACGTGACCTTGGTTGTCAGTAATAAGGCCGCCCGAGCGCTCTTCTGTGTGCTCTTGGCATTTTACATCGTAATTAACGGGCAGACCGTCCGGTCGCGAGGCCTTCCCGGTTCTGCGGGTAGGTATAGGTGCATAATGTTCCTCGGGGCAACGGGCGTCGTGCTGCTCGCGATCGTCGCTTCCATTGCCATCTGTCTATCTGGTCGCTGGCCCCTTCGCTCGTTTCAAGCAATTGGCTTTCCGCTAATGGCGTGCCTGGCCATGCTCACGCTTGAGCTGACTCCGCTTTGCAGGAGACCAGCAGGCGCCTCCGAGGTTACGTCAGTCCGAAATGGCGTTCGGGGTGTGGGAGGCTCGTCTGCCTCGGGTCCGTTCGTACAAGTTGCTCTGCTCTTCATTCTGCTGACGGCAGGAGCGCAATTTGGCGTTGAGGGTATTCGTGAGATTTGCACGCGCGATGAGGCGTCTCTGACGCAAATGGCCTCAATCGAGAAGTACGCAATTGAGCATCCGGAGGATGTGTTCGTGCACGATTATTCAGTCTCGAACATCTGGAATTCCTATGATCCGTTTCGAGCTTACGACGAGAGTCTGTGCAATCTCATCATTTCCGGAGGCAGCTATACGTATAGCGGGTGCTACTATGCTCAGCTCAGGGCGAACGGGATGACCCGGCTGACCGGTGAAGAGCTGCTTAACGAAGGGGTATTCTATGTCTCTGACACCGACCACCCAAGTTTTCTGCAAAAAACGCTTGAATACATGAGGGGCGAGTTCGGAGATGTTGAGGCTGAAGAGGTCGCCTCTCTCTCGGGCGGGGTTAAAGTATATAAATTTAAAATTAACTAATAACTGACTAGGAGGGTGGGTTAAAGACAGTGGACCGTGCATCTATTGAAACGCCCTGCTATGTCGTCGACGAGCAGGAGTACGAGCTTAACCTAAGAGGGTTCAGAGACGCTCTCGGGTCAAGGTGGAAAAGCCTGATTATGGGCTATTCAGTAAAGACCAACCCCCTTTCCTGGATGGTCCGCAGGGCCAAGCAAGAGGGGTATTTCGCCGAGGTGGTCTCGGACTATGAGTATGAGCATGCTATAAAGCTCGGATTTAATAAGAATGAGATTATTTTTAATGGGCCGATAAAGGGCTACGAGACTTTCTGCGATGCTCTTAGGGGAGGGTCATACGTTAACGTTGACTCTTGGAGAGAGGTTGGGTGGCTTGAAGACGGGATACTCTCAGAAGGCCCCCTACGCGTTGGGCTGCGGGTTAACATCAATCTGGATACGCTTGTTCCAGGGGAATCCCGAACGGGGGCTTCGGGGAGCCGTTTTGGGTTCTGCGTCGAAAATGGAGACTTTGCCAGAGCTGTTGCACGGCTCAGGCGACTGTCGAGCGTTGAGATAGACGGCTTACACCTCCATGTTAACTCACTAACGAGGCAACCCAAGGTTTTCTCGGCGCTTGTCGACTATGCAGGAGAGCTGGCGGAACAGAATCAATTGCAGGTGTCATACGTTGATTTGGGCGGCGGCTTTTTCGGGGGGTATCCAAACCTTTCCGCATATGAGGAGTATGCAGAGGCAATTTGTTGCGAGATGAGGCGGTTTTTTTCTCCCGAGAAGACGACGCTAATTGTGGAGCCGGGCGGAGCCATTCAGGCTACTCCGGTGAGTTTTCATGCAAAAGTCCTTGATGTCAAGGACGTCCGCGGCGAGCGAATCGTGGTAACGCAGGCTAGCAGGGTCTGGCTCGATCCGACGATGAGCAAGTCATCTCATCGTCTCAGTTTTGATCTTCCGAAGGGAAGGCGCCGGGTGAGTCGTCAGCTTATCTGCGGATTTACTTGTATGGACACCGATCGACTCATGCTGCTCGAAGATCAGCCCGAGCTGAAGGTCGGTGATTGTCTTACGTTCGATATGGTAGGGGCTTATACGTATTGCTTCAATCCGGCATTCTTCATTGAGGTGCGCCCTCGTTTTTATCGACGGGGGGCAAATGGATGTGTTCTTCTGGAAGGCCGAAATCGTCTTGAAGACATAAGAGGCTGTGAATATGAGTGACCTACTCATACTCGGCGCGGGCATATATCAGCTTCCGCTTATCAAGAGGGCGCATGAACATGGGTATAGGACGGTCGTGGCTTCGATTCCCGGAAACTATCCGGGAATCGAAGCGTGCGACGAGTTCTGTCCGATAAACACGACCGACTCTGCTGCTATAGTAAATCTGGCGCGTAAAATTAAACCAGTGGGCGTCGTTACAACTGGGACGGATGTGGCGCTCTTGTCTCTTGCCGCCGCATGTGACGAACTCGGGCTTCCTGGTCCTTCGCCGCATTCTGCTCGGATGGCCACGAATAAGAAGCTGATGAAAGACGCCTTTCTTAGGGGTGGCGTTCGTACGGCGAGGTATGCGGAGGTACATGGTGCCACTGAGGCGATAAATGTTTGGGACGCCTTTGGTGTGCCCATGATTTTTAAGTGCGTGGATAAGTCCGGCAGCAGGGGTATTGCGAGGGCACGGAGCGAAGAGGAGGCCGGCCTTGCGTGTGACTATGCACTTTCTGCGTCCGATCTTGACTATGTGGTGGCCGAACAGCTGATAGAGGGCCATGAAATCGGCGTCGATGGATATGTTAACGGAGATGGGGAGATTGCTTTCATGGCTCCGCACGACAAGGTGGTCTGGAGCAACGGAAAGACTAACATCCCCATTGGCCACAAGATGAGCGAGGGCTTTATCAGCCTATGCTGGTCTAAGACCGACTTGGAGCACCAGGTGCAAAAGGCGGCAAGCTCCCTTGAAATGAGCTCCTGTTTTTTCAATATGGACGTCATGCTCGTCGATGACGAGGCGTGGGTTATTGAAGCAGGAGTCCGGACGGGGGCAACCTGCATCCCCGAAGTGGTCGGTGCATATTATGACTTTGATATGTACGATGCGATTCTTGCGGCTGCGACGGGTGAAGGACCGCAGTTCTCGACGATTCCTAAGGTCGGCGCTTCGGAAGGAAGACTCCTGTTTGCAGAGAACGAGAGCGTACTTGCTAAACTGCCTGCGGATGTCGGCCAGGGAATCCTAGTCTCGTTCGATTATCCGCTGGGGTCTCTGCTCCCAAGATTCGTTTCTGGAAATAATAGGTGTGGGCAGATGGTCGCAGTTGGCGACTCACCTGAGCTTCTGAGCCGTTCGCTGGATGCGGCTGCACGAAAAATCTCGGAAGAGTGCTTTCAGCTGCCAAAATGCGGTGGTGTCGAGGAAATGGTCGTCCCGTAATGCTGGGCGCAATAGAGATGGTCGTCTATCCGCATCTGAATTGGGCCGAACGCCTGTCCGCCTCTCGTTGGGTAAGGTGAGTACCAGTGATTCAATTTAACATTCCTCCGTATGTTGGAACAGAGCTTGAGTATGTTCGCGAGGCGATTGAAGACAATCACAAGCTGTGCGGTGACGGCCCCTTCTCCAGACGATGCCATGAGTGGATACAAAGTCGGTTTGGCGCCCAGAAGGCTCTCCTTACGACCAGCGGTACGACGGCGCTGGAGATGGCCGCCCTCCTCTGTCACCTGAAACCTGGTGACGAGGTGATTCTGCCCAGCTTTACATTTTCGTCGACAGCAACTGCATTCGTTCTAACAGGTGCAAAGCTCGTATTTGTCGATGTTCGTCCAGACACGATGAATATCGACGAGAAAAAGATCGAGGCGGCGATCACCGACCGCACACGCGTCATTGTGCCGGTTCACTATGCCGGTGTCTCCTGTGAGATGGATACGATTATGGATATAGCCCGGCGTTACGATCTCTTGGTTGTTGAGGATGCTGCACAGGGCGTTATGAGCACCTATAAAGGCAGGCCGCTTGGAACGATCGGAGACTTCGGCTGCTTCTCGTTCCACGAGACCAAAAACTACTCAATGGGAGAGGGCGGTGCGCTGCTCATCAAGGATTCGGTTTATAATGAAAAGGCTGAGATTATTAGAGAAAAGGGTACCAACAGACAGCGCTTCCTACGAGGTCAGGTTGACAAGTACACGTGGGAAGACTACGGAAGTTCGTATCTTCCCAGCGATATGAACGCGGCGTATCTCTGGGGTGAACTTGAGGTGGCTGACAAGATTAACGAGAACAGGCTTGCCAGCTGGAATGCGTACTACGATGGTCTTCGGCCGCTTCGTGACGACGGAAGAATTGAGCTCCCGGTGGTCCCGAGGGAATGTGCTCACAATGCGCATATGTTTTATATCAAGTGCAGGGACCTCGACGAGAGGACGGCGCTTATTACTTATCTGAAAGAGCGGGGCATAGCAGCGGTGTTCCATTACGTGCCGCTGCACTCGGCGCCGGCGGGCCTCCGCTTTGGTCGCTTTAGCGGCAAGGACAGATTTACTACAGTGGAGTCCGATAGGTTGCTGAGGCTCCCTATGTACTATGGGCTTACTGCAGGTGACAGAGATGCGGTGATATCAGAAGTTAAATCGTTCTATGCGAGTAGATAGATGCTGATTGAAACAGGATCTCGCTCGGTCTCGACAGCAGTTATATATATGGCCCGATGTCGACGAAAGGCCCCGACAGAGGATGGGGCGAGAGCTATACGGTAATGAGGCGTTCTGCGGCTTTCCGCAACATGGAGAAGACAAGATCGTATCTACAGACCTTTCGCACTAAGCTGACAAGAACGGAGAAGCCGAGACTGATTAGGAAGAGGACTAGGTAACAGAGAAAAGCCTCACCTGGCCAGTAGACGAGTTGAGGGATATACGAATACAGAAAAGGGTGAAACATGAACATTGCCCCAGAGTACGCTCCGAAGTAGGCGAGCATGCGTCCCGGAACAGACTCAATGTGAACTCGTCCGGCAAGAATGCAGATGAACGTTGCGACGAGCCCATTGATGATGCCGCTGATTTGCCATGAGTCAAGCGCGGCGGAAAGGCCTTGGTTTGCAATAAGTAGAACTAAAGATGCAACGACAAGGGCGGCGGTGATGACGGCTCGATGCGCCCAAGTTCTTTTGTCTAGAGCAGAGTAGATTCGGTCAAATGCCTGGGTCTGTGCAAACAGAACACCGAGGACAACCGAAAAGGCGTACATGAAATAGTTGCCGCCATAGGGCGAATCAATTGCACACGGTATTGCAAATGAGACGATTGCCACGAGTGGCACCGCGTACCATCGCAGGATGCGGCAGAGCTTCGCGATGAGAGGGAGACAGATAATAAGCAGCTGAGCGAAGCACATGTACCACCAGACACTCAGGATGAGGTGGGTTCCAAAGAGGTCAGACCATCCAAAAAAGTCTAAGAACATGACTAGGGGGTCAGACCCGTATACAGACATCGGGCCGCTGGAGGATGAAACGAAAAGATTCCTGGTGAAAAAAACGATAAGGTAGACGAGCCAGAAGGACTGCATGAGGGAAATCCAGTGCGTGACTATGAATCGTATGGGATACCTGGGATTGCTTTGCCCAAACTGAGAGCTGAGGCCGTACGCAGAGATGAACACAAAAATATACACACAGATTCGCGCACAGAGAGCAAGAAGTTGTACGACGGAGTATGGGAGAAGGGCGAAGTGTTCTCCGCCTGCGGCCACTCGATCGGCATTAGAAAATAGATGATGAAAAAGAAGAAGAGCGATTGCAATGCCTTTAGCTACATTAGAGGAGTTCTTCGTAAACACGGTGCCCCCAATTGTGAAAAACCAGTCTCCCCGCAGCGCCAGAGAGCGAAGGCAAGAGAATGTCCGCATCCCCCTGCCGGAATCCCCGCAAGCTCGCCCACTATATCAGACCGTAAGCGGATGCGAGCGGCCAAGCTGGGGTGCATGTGGGATAATGCCCAGATGAAAGTATGTCTCGCGGGAGGAGAAAGCGATGTTTTGCACAAATTGTGGCGCGCGCCAAAATGACGATGCAAAGTTTTGCACGAATTGTGGGGCCGCGCTGACCCCCTTGGAGCCGGTCAAGCCAGCTCCCGCTCCCAATGACGCGGGACGGGTGGAGGGAGGCCCTGCGTCCAGTGGCGAGCGCGTTCAGCGACAGCAGAGTATGCCGCAAAAGAAGCGCGGGGGGGTAGGCCGCGTGGTCGCCATCGTCGTTATTCTTCTCGCGCTTGCTGGCGTGGGCGCGGGTGCTTTTCTTACCAAGGGCTTCGGGCTTCTTGGCGTCATGCCAAGGGGCTCGGTGAATGACTACTCTTGGAGTGAGCTCTCGAGAATATCCGAAGAGATAGCTGCATGTGAAAGTGACGAGGCCGCCCTGCAGGTTGCTCAGAGCTACAACCTTGTTGGCACTGATGGACAGCTCGACGGAACACAGACCAAGAGCTTTACGCTAACGGACGGAACCCCTGCCGAGGCGGTGATTATTGGCTTTCGTCATGATGATAGAACCGATGGGGGTAAGGCGGGGATTACGTTCATGTTTAGGGGATGCGTGGCCACTCATGCCATGAACGTCGAGCGGACCAATGCGGGGGGTTGGGAGCAGAGCGAGATGCGCTCATATCTCAACAACGACGTGATGGATCGCCTTCCTGATGATTTGCGTAACGGCATCGTTGCTGTTGACAAGAGCACAAACAATGCCGGCGAATCCACCTCTGCCGACTGTGTCACGGTGACTTCTGATAGCCTCTGGCTGCTTTCAAATGTCGAAGTCGTCGGAGAAATGGACGCCGCCGACTACAAAGGCATGAAAGAATCAACGGCCGATATCAACAATGCTGAGGGAAATCAGTATCTGCTCTTCAAGAACTGGGGCCCCATGCCGACGGGGACCTCGGAGACGATGGTCAAATCTGATCCGGATGGCGCGGCGGTTGGCTGGTGGCTTCGGACCGCGCTTCCCACGACGGACGATGCTTTCTTGGCGTTCAGCGATTCCGGTAAGGCGAGGGTTAACGGGATTTCCGACGAGATGTACGGGGTCTCTCCCTGCTTCTCTCTGTAAGAGGCGACTTCCGATAGGGTATCGAGGCCCCGGCGACTTATTGCGGTGTTGCCGGGGCCTCTGTTCGCGGACAATGCGACAGCAAACAATTGGTGATTTATGACATCACACCATAAGGATGGCGACATGCGCCAAAGGATTCTCTGGGCGATTTCATGTGGTTCCGCAGCTCTGGCAATGCTCGTGGCGGGGCTTCTCATACCCATGTACTTTGGAACCAATGACGATCCATATATTATCCAGGCGCTTTCTGGTGGCGGTGGGGTTGCCTCGGAACCGACTCCGTACATTTCTTTTATCAATGTGGTGCTTTGCGGAGCGATATCTAGCCTGTATTCGCTATTGCCGACGGTATCATGGTGGCCCATCCTTCATCTGACTGCGATTTTTGCCTCTCTGTCCGCAATGGGGTTTGTGGTCCTTTCGGTTATGGGACAGCCTGGCGGGCCGAATCATCTTGCGGCAAGATGGGCGCTGCTTGGTGTGCTCGACTTCGGCGTTGGCGCCTATCTCGTCGGGCGGCTGCAGTTTACCTCCACAGCGTCGCTGCTGGTAGCGGCTGCCATAGTTGCTGCGTGCAGCTCGCAATCATACGGCAAGAAAGGACGCCAGACGCCCTCGTCGCTCGTGATTCCGGTGACGCTGGGCATAGTTGGCTTTTCTCTGCGGGAGCAGTCGGGGCTTCTCGGTCTCTTTTTTTGGGCGTTAGCGGCTATGGCGGCATTATCTCGGGCTAAGGGAGGGTTTTGGGAACGGGTCGTGGAGGTTCGTCACGCCCTGTTGCCTATCGTTTGCGTGGGCATTGCGGCTTTGGTGATGACCGTCATCGACCTCGCCGCGTATTCGGGGCATAGTTTGGCAACAAGTGTTGAATGGAGCAAGGCGATGAGCGGGTACACCGACTATCCGCACCCCTCGTTCGACGAGGCGCCCGCTCGCTACGAGGAGGTTGGCTGGGATGAGCAGCTCTCCGAGCTTGTGAACCAGTGGTTCATGATGGACGAGCGGGTCAACACGGAGACGCTCACTGCGCTCAATGAGCAAAACACTGCACCGATTGACAACCTGCTCTTGGATCCGGTTGGCACCGTTATCTCCCGGCTGTACGACGTCTCGAAGCCCATTCCCATGACCTACTTTGCGCTGCTGCTTGGCACTGCTGTCGTGGCGCTGGCGCTCTCGCCGAGTCGGGGGGAGCGTGCGGTCATCTGCCTGACCTGTGCTGCCGTCATCGTGCTCCTTGGGTACCTGCTGCTGCGCGGACGACTGCTCGAGCGGGCGGCCTATGCGGTGATGATTCCCGCGACGGCGGCGCTGCTGACCGTCGTGCTGAGAAACGTGAGTGCTCCGCAGCGTGAGGGCCGAAGTGCGGTCGCTCCGGTCGTGGCCTGCGTGCTGGGGCTCGTTCTTCTCGCCCCGCTGGCCTATAGGGCCGAGACCATCGGTCGCATGGCGTATGCGCTGGGCGCGGTGTTCTGCATTGCCGTTGCGGCATGGGCGATGCTGGCGCGCCGCGAGTCCGCTTTCGTCGGGAGGGCAAGGCTGGTCGTTGCCGTTCTTGCCGCCGCCCTCGTCCTGGCCCCGGGTGTCGTCACGGTGAAGAAGCTCGGCATGGGCAGCTGGGAGGCCAAGCGGCAAGAGGGGCTTCTCGCCAACACGCAGGTGCTCTTTGACTACTGCGAGGAGCATCCGGACACACTCTACGTCTACAGCGGATGTCCCATCACCGAGCAGTACGTGTGGCAGGGCGAGTGGCCGACCAATCGCACGGGCTGGGGCGGCTGGCGCTGGCCGTACGAGTGGTTCGACGAGGCCCTGCGTGCCGCCGGCTTTGACGGGCGACCCACGAGCGAGGATTTCCTCGACGGCGACGTGCTCTTCATCTCCGGCTCCGAGAGCACGTGCGACCTGATGTTGCGTTACATGCGCAACACCTACGGCGACAACGTCGAGATGCGTCAGGTTGACGAGATTGCCGGCGGCATGAACGTGTACGAGTTCGTGCGGGAGGGCGAGTAGTGAGCGGGCGTCCAAGCATAATGCTTGGACGCCCGTCGGACAAACCGCGAACTTGTTCGTTGGATGTTCTAGCAGACAGCATGCTGCTGCTCGGCCACTCGCGCATCAATTGCCTGACGAACAACACGTGCCCAGAACAGGGAGATGTTCTTAAAGGAAGTCTTGCTCCGAAGTCCGTCGATTCCGAGTTCAAAGGCGAGTCGACCAAAAACTTCATCGGCAAACGAGTTGGTGATCGAGTCAACTCCGAGGAAGTCAAAGATGACCGTCTCGTCACACGAGGAAAGCAAGTGATTGATCTGCTGGTAGACGTCCCTGCCCATAGCTCTGGTTGTAAGGGAGCGGTCAAATTCGTTCATTTTAACGATCAATGACACCCTCCTTCCATAGGTCTATAACCACAATATAGTTGATGTTGCAATCTGGCCCCATGAGACCTCCAAAGAGCTGTGCCGACAAAGATGTTAATACCTTGGAGTATATATCTTTCAAGATTAAGGAAATCATCTCGCCTCAGCCGCCCCTGCGTCCTCGACTCTGCGCACGGAGCGGATTTGCTCACGAATTCGTCGAACGAGCTGATTTCACGAGTTTGTGGGCCTGTGTGGTCCGAAGGCTCTTCGCTTGGAGTGTCGAGGAGGAATTATCAAGATATCAAATCTATCTCAAATTTTTGCGACTAATCGACGAATATCTCGGTAGAATTAGATTTGGTGTCAAACCCCGCAAGAGAGGTGAGGGCTATGCTGCTGAACTTCTCCCTGAGCAACTACCGGAGCTTTGCCGATACGCTGCAGTTTTCCATGCTTCGGTCTGCGAGCCATGCTGCTGAACAATCCGATCGAACCCCTTGGCAGAATCCTGAGGTTTCGACCGTGTCGGCGATATACGGCCCCAATGCCTCCGGCAAGTCGAACTTTCTCGACGCTCTTTCAGTCGTATCACAGCTCGTCAGAAGAAGCTATCGGGAGAGGGATGCCTACTCCGTCATTCAATACCTCGAGCCCTTTCTCCTAGACGAGAAGTCGGCGCAATCCCCGACGGACGTCCTTATCGAGTTCATTGCGCAAGACGGCGTCAGATACGAGTACACATTCTCGCTGACTAAGGAGAAGGTACTCGCAGAGGAGCTCGTTGCATACTACACGCACCAGCCAACCAGACTTTTCTGGCGCTTCGTTGATGAGGAGGGCAAGCAGGACATCCGCTTTGGGGCCTCGCTCAAGGGCCCAAAGCAACAGCCCTGGTCGATTACCCAAGATAACGCCCTGTTTCTTTCGGTGGCGGGCGGCCTGGGGAAGAACGAAGAGCTCAGATGGCCGTATCTCTTTCTCGCCTACGGGCTGAACAAGTGCTCCTCTAATTTGCACTGGGGGCTTCGTCGGGCTGTGACCATGGCGAGGAGACAGCCTGCTGAGTTTGCCAAACTCTCGAAAATGATGGGCCTGGCGGACTTTGGCATCGAAGGGGTTGAGCTCCGTCGGGACGAGGTGAACCAGGATGAGGAGGACGCCTCAGAAGGCGAGGGTCTTTTCTGGAATGGTTTTCGGCAGCGGGACCGGACCAATCTCGTCTTTCTCCATCGGGGACCCAGCGGCGTGGTCGAGCTGCCCCCGTCCCGTGAGTCGGACGGTACGCTGAGTGCTCTCGATCTCTTCTCGCGAGCGTTCTCCGTCCTCGAGGATGGCGGCGTCCTCATTGTTGATGAGCTGGACATGAGCCTGCATCCAACTCTGGTGAGGGAGTTTGTCTCGCTATTTGCGGAGCCCGAGACCAACCCACTGCAGGCCCAGCTGATCTTTACGACTCACGACGTCTCGCTCATAACCGTCTCAGGGGAGAGCGGTCGCGTGGTCGACAGAGACCAGGTGTGGTTCTGTGAGAAGGACGCGTGCGGCCGGTCCGAGCTCATCCCCGCAACAAGCTACAGCCCCCGCAAGGAGGAGAACCTGGGGAGAAACTACCTCAACGGCATCTACGGGGCGCTGCCTCACCCCATGCTCCAGAGCGAGCTGCCCAGCATGCTGAGCGCTCATAAGAGGAGCGCAGATGAGTAGGGTGAAGTTGCCCAAGGGTCGTCCCGGGAGAAGACGCGCCCGGCGAAAGAGGATGCTCATCGAGTGCAACGGGGAGCTGACCGAGACCGGCTATTTCAAGCATCTCCTTGGAGAGCTGGGGATTTCTTCCTCTCTGGTTATGGTTGATAACAGAGAAAAGGGAAGGGACCCAGTGACCTTGGTGCGTGGCGCTGCCAAGAGGGCCGAAGCCGATAGGAGAGAGGCCAAGCGGGAGAGCTATGACCCCTACGCATATGTTTGGGCAGTTACCGACTCGGACTATTTCGAGAACCTTGCGCAGGCACAAAAGGAGGCGCGGGGCAAGGGCGTCCAGCTTGCGATAACAAACCCCTGCTTCGAGGTATGGCTTATTGACCATGTGAAGGAGTGCCCGGACTCGTGCTCTGACACGGCGGCATGCAAGAAAGCTGCCGTTCAAATGGACCTTGTCGTGTCGCCGGATCCCAAGCGCGAGTCGACGGGCAAGAAGAAGCTCGTCAACTACGGGAAGATTGAAGGCCTTCTCGACAGCGCGATGACGAATGCGGCGACCCACAACACGGATGGGAAGCGTCATATCAGGACCAACAACCCGGAGAACAAAGAGGCCTACGCCGTGTGGACCGATATACCGGCGGTCATCGACCAGCTGAGGGGCCTCCAGTCGAAGCAGGCCCCTACGCCCCCGTCTCCGTGCACGAGCGGATGAACCTTGCGAACTCGTCGAACGAGCTGGCCTCGCGGGCGCGGTCCACGAGCGAGGCGTCGGTGAAGAGGCCAAACAGCGACTCGTAGACGCTCTTGAACGTCTCGCGGGCGTCGTCGCCGATGGCGATGAGAAACGCCACGTGCACGACGGAGCCGCCCCATCGGATGCCCTTGTCGCTGATTGCCACGGCAATGCTGGTGCGCACCACGTCGTCGCCCGCCACGGAGTGGGGGATTGCCACGCTGCCAAAGGCGGTCGACGCTGCGCGCTCGCGCGCGAGCACGTTCTCGCGGAAGCCCTCGCGCACGCACCCCTCCTGCAGCAGCCGGTCCGCGAGCAGCGCGATGAGCTCAAACTCGTCGCGCGCCTCCGGCGCCGGTGAGAAGAACAGCTCCGACCGGAAGAAGCGCCCAAAGTTGTCGTGGAGCACCTGGTTGTGTCGCCTCTGGACGATGCGCGTGATGGCGCTGTTGATGGCGGCATAGTTGAGGTCCTTTGCGTAGGGCGTGACCTGCACCGTCTCGAATGCCCCCACGGTGTGGACGGGCATCGAGGTTATGAGCAGGTCAAACTTGAGCCTCCCGATCTGGTGCTCGTACGAGACCACCTGCACGATGGTGAGCTGCGTGGAGAAGTTGGCCTGGATCCGATTGCGCAGCGCCTCCGCCATGCCGTGGTAGCTGGGGCAGAGTATGACGCAACTCACCTTGTCGGCCGTCGTCTTCTGGCGCTCAACCTCGGCACCCACATGCAGCGCGATGAAGGTGGTCTCGTCGTCGTTGATCTGGAGCGAGAGCTGCTCCCTGAGCATGATCGAGATGCTGACGGCGACGTCGTAGATGATGGGGCAGTCGTACTTGAACGTGAACGACAGCGGGTTGCTGATGTGCGCCCCCGCCCTCTGACGAAACAGCAGCGTGCTCAGGTGCAGGGCAAAGGGCACCAGAAAGCTGTCGTCGCGCAGGTCGATCAGATAGAGCTCGTTGATCCTGCTGGTGATTGAGTAGGCCAGCTCAAAGATCTTCTCGTCAACTATCCTGCAGGCGGCCTCGGTGCTGCTCTCCATCTCGGTGCCCGTGAACGACTTGAAGAGCAGGTAGATTCCCGCGCGCTCGCGCGGGTTGATCTGGATCGAGAAGGCGTTCTCGAGCCGGTCGCACACGTCGGCCATGAGTGCCTCCTGGGGGTCGCCCGTCGCCTCGAGCGAGGACCCGTCGGTGATGGACTGGCCGTTCCTGATGCGACTCACGGTCACGAGCAGGTGCAGCAGAAAGACGACGCGCGCAAACTCGTTGATGCTGTAGTGGTGCGCCCGCAGCCCCTCGTCGAGGATGCCCGAGACGCTCTCGACCGCCGCCTCCGGGAAGCTGTCCTTGAGGACGGATGCGTCCATGACGCCGCTGCCCGTCTCCTCGAACAGGGCGCTGCTGATCAGGGAGCGCTTATCGCGCTCCGACCCGCTGAAGTACAGGACGTCATGCTCGACGACAAAGGACACCTTGAACGAGACGAACCTCTCGTTGAGGTGCGAGACGATGCCCCTGAGCGTCGAGTAGCTCACGTGGAGCTCGTCGCAGAGGTCGAACATGCTCACGCCGTCGGCGTTTCCGAGGGCGAAGCGCTTGATGATGTGGTGCTCGCGCTCCGCGCGCGTACGCGGCGAGGGCGCCCCGTCGATCTGCTGGAGCAGGGCACGGGCGAGGTCCCGCACGGCGGCGTAGCCGGAGTGCGAGGAGCGGATCGGGGCTCCGCCCACAAGACGCTCGCCCTCCCGGTTGAGTTCGGCGACGCGGTACTTGATCGAGCGCACTGAGAGCCCGAGCCGCTCCGACAGCCGCTTGGCGGTCAGGGGGCCGTCCTGCGCGAGGAGCAGCCGCAGCAGCTTTGTCGCATCGTCTCTCACTCTGTCTCCCCAACTGGGCTCGCCCTACCGCGCCGCCAGTGTAGGCGCGCGAGGGGCGGCGATTCTGCAGTCGATTGCATCGATGGGTGCAGGGGCCTCGTAAAGCCCCTGCCCGCATTGGTGCAAACGACGATTTGTCGGCGCGTCGTGCGCGGGTGATGCTTTGGCCAAGGTCGACCAAGGCGCACGGACAGTACGTACCCACGAGCGGGAGGGAGATTACCTTGGAGAACATTCGCGTCCTGCTGTGCTGCGGCGCAGGCATGAGCTCGGGCTTTCTCGCACAGAAAACCCAACAAGCTGCAAACGCCAAGGGCTACCCCATGCGCGTCAAGGCGGTGAGCCAGAGCGTTGTGGATGAGTACCTCGACGAGGTGGACATTCTGCTGCTGGGCCCGCACTTTGGCTCGCACCTGGGGGAGTTCGAGGACCTGGCCGCCCCCTATCACGTTCACGTTGCGGTCATCCCGCAGGCCATCTACGGCAGCCTCGACGGTGCCGGCATGGCCGACTTCGTCCTCTCGGAGCTCGGAAGGTAGCGACCGGACCGTTTTTCTCGACACTCCCTAAAGGAGGTTTTCATGGAAAAGTTTATGAACTGGCTGCAGTTTAGCCTGGCACCGGCGGTGCAGCGCTTCACCACGCGCCCGTGGATCGGTGCCTTCTCGTCGGCCATCGTCAAGTGCCTGCCGTTTATCCTCACCGGCAGCCTGATTTACTTCTACAACGCGCTCATGGTCTTTGCCCCCTGGCTTCCCAGCCTGAGCGCGGTGACCGACTACACATTCTCGATGCTCGCCCTGCTGGTCGCGTTCATGATGGTCTATCAGGCGATGCAGTACCTCAAGCATCGCGAGTACCAGGTCGTGGGCGGCCTGACCGGCATCTGCTGCTACATGATGTCCATGGGCGGAGAGACCGTTGACGGCGTCTACTCGGTGACGTGGAACCGCTTTGGCCCCACCGGCATGATCGTCGCCCTCATCGTGGGCATCTACGTGGCGGTCATCTTCAACCTTATCGCCAAGCTCAAGCTGTTCGAGAACAACACGACCGTCCCGGAGTTCCTGCAGGAGTGGATCAGGAACATCATCCCCATCTTCCTGTCGGTGTTCATCCTCAAGTTCATCGTTCTCGACTTTGGCGTTGACCTGTTCCCGATCGTGACGTCGGTCTTCACCCCGATCCAGGCCATCGCACAGTCCTACCCCGGCTTCCTGTTCATGAACCTCTTCATCACGCTGTTCTACTCGATCGGCATCTCCGGCTGGGTCTTCTCCGGTCCGCGCCAGGCCATCTTCATCCCGGCCATGGCGGCCAACGTCGCCGCAGTTGCCGCCGGCGGCATTGCCACCAACATCACCACGTCCGAGACCTGCTCCACCATCGCCCTCATCAACCTGGGCGGCATTGGCTGCACGCTCGCGCTCAACCTGCTCATGCTGCGCTCCAAGAGCAAGCGGCTGCGCTCCCTCGGCAAGGTCTGCCTTGCCCCCTCGATCTTCAACATCAACGAGCCGCTCCTCTACGGCATCCCGATGGTCTTCAACCCGCTGCTCATGATCCCGATGTGGCTCTGCGTCTTTGCCGGTTCGACGCTGGTCTACGCCATCATGTCGTTTGGCCTTCTCAACATCCCCTCCATCCAGCTCTCCATGGTGGGTACGCTCCCGGCCCCCTGGTCCACGGTCGTGTTCTGCGACGACTGGCGCGGCATCATCTGGTGGGCCGTCTGCCTGATTCTCTACCTCGCCATCTACTACCCGTTCTTCAAGGCGTACGAGCGTCAGGTGCTGGCCGAGGAGGCCGAGCAGGAGGCGGCGCTCGGGTCCGAGGACGCCCCGTCAAAGCTCGTGGACGTTGAGGCGGCAAAGGCCGTTGCCGGCGCGGCGACCTCGAACGAGGAGCTGGTCGACACGGACGCCGATGCCGACGCCCGTCCGGCCCTGGCCTAGAGGAGGCGACCATGGACGACGAGCTGACGACCATCGCCATGCAGATCATCCTCGCTGCCGGCGATGCGCGAAACAAGGCGAGCGAGGCCGTGGACAGGCTCCTCGCCGATGAGGAGGACGCCGTCGACGCGCTGATCGCCGAGGCCAGAGCCGACCTCCAGGAGGCGCACCGCGCCCAGACTGGGGTCATCCAGGCCGAGGCGGCGGGCACCAAGCACGAGATCACGCTCCTCTTTGTGCACGCGCAGGACACGCTCATGACCATAACGACCGAAGTCAACAACTACGAGAAGCTCATCGCGGCCTATCGCCGCCTCAGGAAGGAGATTGCCTCATGCAGATCGTAAAGCCGTTCCCCGAGGGCTTCATGTGGGGCGCCGCCACGAGCGCCTATCAGGTGGAGGGTGCAGCCGAGATTGACGGCAAGAAGGACAACCAGCAGGACGTCATCAACCGCGAGATTCACGACGAGTACGGCTACGCGGACTGCTCGGTTGCCTCCGACCACTATCACCACTACAAGGAGGACGTGGCCCTGATGGCAGAGATGGGCTTCTCGTCCTACCGCTTCTCCATCAACTGGTCGCGCGTGCTCCCGGACGGCACGGGCGAGCCCAACCCCCAGGGCGTCCAGTTCTACCACGACCTCATCCACGAGCTGCGCGCCCACAACATCGAGCCCGTGGTGACCATGTGGCACTACGACCTGCCCATGGCCCTTGTCGAGAAGTACGGCGGCGGCTGGAAGAGCCGCGAGCTGGTGGACGACTTTGAGTACTACGCGCGCTTCCTCTGCAAGGAGTACGGCGACGAGGTCAAGTACTGGCTCACCATCAACGAGCAGAGCATCGTGGTGAACTACATCGACCGCAAAAACAAGATCTCGGTCGAGGACATGTTCAACCCACGCTTCCGCTGGCAGGCCAACCACTACATGAACCTCGCGCACGCCAAGGCCTGTATCGCGATCCACGAGCTCGTGCCCGGCGGCAAGGCAGGCGCCGCGCTCGACATCGCCCCGTACTACCCCAAGACCAGCCGGCCTGCGGACGTCATGGCGGCAAAGAACGCCAACGAGTTCAAGAACTACTTCTACATGGACGCGTACTTCAAGGGCATCTACACGCCGTCCGTGATGAGCTACCTGCACCGTCAGCACCTGGACTTTGAGATCCAGGACGGCGACATGGACATCATTGCCGAGGGCGCGCGCTGCTTTGACTTCCTGGGCGTGAACTACTACCAGAGTCAGTGCGTGGAGGCGGCGGCCCCCGGCGCCGCGCGCCGCTACAAGCAGAACAACAAGATCGGCAAGGGCGGCAGCGTCACCTACGAGATCCAGCCCGACCTGTTCCAGGGCTGCAAGAACGAGTTCATCGGCGAGACGGACTTCTCCATGCCCATCGACCCGAGCGGCCTGCAGTACATGCTCGAGGACATCTACGACCGCTACGGCAAGCCGATCATGGTCTGCGAGAACGGCTTTGGCGGCTACGACACGCTCGAGAAGGACGGCCAGATTCACGACCCGTATCGCATCGAGTACCTGCGCGAGCACATCAAGGCCATCGGCCGCGCGATCGACAACGGCGTGGAGATGCTCGGCTACAACCCGTGGAGCGCGATCGACCTGCTCTCCACGTCAAACGGCATCGCCAAGCGCTACGGCTTCGTCTACGTGGACCGCACCGACGACGACGTCCGCGAGTGCAAGCGCTATCGCAAGGACTCGTTCTGGTGGTACAAGAATGTCATCGCAACCAACGGGGCCAACCTGGAGTAAAGGAGAAGAGCGGTGCTCGAGAACACGGCGGTCATCAGCAACGGGGTGGGCCTGCACGCACGTCCGGCTGCCAGGCTTGTCGAGACGGCGATGAGGTTCAAGAGCGACGTGATTCTGCTGCACGGCGGCATGACGATAAACGCCAAGAGTGCGTTCTCGGTGCTCTCCGGCAACGTTCGGGGCGGGTCCGAGGTCGTGGTCCGCGTTGAGGGCAGCGACGAGGAGGAGGCGATGGCAGCCGTGATGGCATGCCTGAGGAACCTGCCCAACGAGTGATCTACGGACTTGCCTAAAAGGGGTCAGACCCCTTTTAGGCAAGTCCTATCCGCGCCTTACGCCCAGCGCGAAGATAATGCCAAACCACACGGTGAGAATTGCCATGAGGCCCAGGTAAACCCACGAGGCACCGTCGATGCCGGCCGCGCCGACCGCAAACGGGCACGCAACGAACGCGAGCGCGGACACGGCCACGTATCCCGGGATGAGCTTTCCCTGCCAGCGGATGATCGTGAGCCCGGTGGTGAAGAGCGTGGCCGTGGCCAGAAAGCCGCCACCCGCCAGCAGCACCAGAAGATCGGTCTTGTACGGTGCGAGCTCGGTGTTGTAGAGCAGGTTGAGCACGGGCACGCCGATGAGCCACGCCCCCGCGATGCACACGAGCGTAATGCCCACGATGATGAGGACCTGCAGGGCAAAGCGTCGCGCGAAGGCGTCCCGGCGGCCCTCCGCCCAGTCGTCGGCGAGCGAGGTGATGATGGGGTTGTAGATGAAGCCTGCGAGCAACCCCACCACAAAAACCGGCATGGCGATGTAGCCGTACTGCGCCTGCGCGACATCGTCCATCACGGCGTCGATGGCGTACTTGGGCGCGTTGCCAATGTAGAAGAGCAGGAACAGGGCAAGAAACACGGGGAAGCACTCGCGCAGGAGCGCGACGGTCTGCCGGCCGAGGTGGCCGGTCTGCTGGGGTGCGTCATCACACGGCAGGCCGAAGCTCCGACGCGCCCAGATCGTCTCGCCCACAAAGAAGAGCGCGGTGAAGACCGTGGTGACGGTGAGGGAGAGCAGCAGGTTGCGCGTGACGGCGATCAGGACGGCAAAGACCGCGATCATGGTGGCCATGCGCAGCGTGAGCACCTTGGCGCCCACGTCGAGCCGACCGTGCTGCTGGTAGTTGCCGTGGAAGACGTCCTCGTAGGCGTCGATTGCCTTGAAGAGAAGCATCATGAGGACCACGAGGGTCTTCTCGACCGTGTAGCCGACCGTGAACGCGGACCACGCCGTCCAGGCGACGCCAAAGACGATCATGCCCAGCACGCTCACGATGCGGGCGGCGTGATAGGGGGCAAAGGCGTACTTCTCGTCCACGTCGGAGACCTGGAAGTTGCGGACGCCGTACTTGCCCAGGTTGAGGAAGAGGTTGGCGTTGGCGTAGGCGATCGTGAAGATGCCGGCCTGCACCGGGTCGCACACGTGCGAGAGCACGATGAGCATGACCACCGACTGGAAGGCGTTGAGCAGCCCGGCGGCCGTGTTCCAGACATAGGCCGAGCGCTCGACGGATGCGCTGTCGATGTCGTGCTCGTGGGAGGTCGTGCTACTCATGGCGTCCTTGTCGTTCATACAGTTCTTCTGAAGTCGCTCCAAGACGTGATTATAGCTGCTAAGCTTATCCCGCAGGCAAAATGCATGGGGGCTCCCACCATCGGGGCCCCGTTGGGATAGATATGTCAGAGCAGGACGCGCAGACAAAGCCACAGACCGCAGACGACCAGCTCGCGCAGCTGCACGAGTTCGCGGACCGCTATGCCGATCGCGGCCAGTACCGCCAGACGGCCAAGCTGGCGTATCGCATCGTCAAGCGCACCTTCAACATCGTCTTCTCGCTCGCGGTCATCGCCGTGCTTCTTGTCCCCGGGCTCATCCTCTGCCTCGCCATCGTGCTGGAGACCAAGGGCTCGCCGATCTACGTGCACGAGCGCGTGGGCTACCACGGCCGGCGCCTCGGCGTGCTTAAGTTTCGCACCATGGTCGCCGACGCGGACGACCTCGAGAAGTACCTCTGCGACTGGGAGCTCGCCCAGTTCCGCCGCGAGCACAAGCTCGACCACGACCCGCGCGTCACGCGCCTGGGCGCCTTTCTGCGCAAGTCCTCGATCGACGAGTTCCCGCAGTTCCTCAACGTGCTCGCGGGCCAGATGAACGTCGTGGGCCCGCGCCCGGTTACCGAGGAGGAGCTCGCCTGGTTCGGAGACGACGTCGACGAGCTGCTCTCCTGCCATCCTGGCATCACCGGTCTCTGGCAGACGCTCGAGCGCAATGACGCCACCTACCAGACTGGCGTGCGTCAGGAGATGGAGCTCACCTACGTGCGCAAGCGCTGCATCAAGATGGACCTGGACATCCTCGCGCGCACCTTTGGCGTCATGGCGAGAAAGACGGGGAAGTAGCATGGCCACGCCCGCGTACTCGGTGCTCATGTCCTGCTACGCCAAGGACCGCCCGGAGTGGCTGACCCTCGCGCTGGACAGCATGGCCGCCCAGACGGTGCCGCCCGCGGAAATCGTGCTGGTCTTTGACGGCCCGCTCACCGAGTCCCTGCTCGCCGCCGTCGACGCGTTCGACGCCGCCCATCCGGGCCTGCTCGTTCGCGTTCCGCTGAGGGAGAACGTTGGCCTGGGTCCCGCCCTCAACGTAGGCCTCGCGCGCTGCTCCTGCGACGTCGTCGCACGCATGGACGCGGATGACTACTCCCTGCCCGAGCGTCTCGAGTGCCAGCTGGCCAAACTCGACGAGGGTTACGACATGGTGGGCTGCAACGCCGTGGAGTTCTCCGAGGACGTCGACCGTCCCAATGCCTCACGCGTCATGCCCGAGACGCACGAGCAGATCGTGCGCTTTGCCAAGGCGCGCGCACCTTTCGTGCACCCCACCTTCGTCGTGCGTCGCGCCGCGCTGGAGGCGGTCGGCGGCTACCGGAGCGTCCCCTACGCGGAGGACTTTGATCTGTTCATCCGCCTGCTCAAGGCGGGCAACCGGGGCTACAACCTCCAAGAGGACCTCGCTGCCGTGCGGGTCGACGCCGGCGCGTACCGCCGTCGCGGCGGCCTGCGCTACGTTCGGGACATGCTCTCGTTCAACGCGCTCGAGCTGCGCGAGGGCTGGTTCTCTCCGCTGGACTTTCTCGTGCGCTCCGCAGCCAACGTGGGAGTCGCGCTGGTTCCCAACGTCGTGCGCGACGCCATCTACAAGCACCTTCTGAGGAGGCGTTCCTAGTGTCACCCTCTGAGCAGCAGATAACGGCGGCGGGGAAGGACGGGACGGGCTGGCACTCTCATCTGGGCCTCGGCGTGAACGAGGTTCTTCTTGTCCTCATGGTCGTCGCGTTGAGCGTGCAGGGACCCAACCTCTTTGCCTTTGGCGGCATGGACTTCACGCTGGGGCACGCCCTCGTGGGCGTAGTCGGTGCGGCGTCGGTGGTGCGGGTGCTGCTCGCACGCGTCCGGCCCGTCCTTCCCTCGGCGTCGATTAACGTGCTGCTTGCCGTGTTTGCCGCGATTACGCTCGTGGACACGCCGACGCACGGCTTTGGATCGACGATCCTCAAGTACGTCTTCCAGTACCTGGTGCTGGTGGTGGCGCTGAACCTCATGGTGCTCGTGGGGGGCGAGAAGAGCGAGCGGCTCGTAATGGCGGGCGCCTGGATTGTGCTGGCCATCGTGCTGGTCAACGCCGCCGTGCACGCGGGCGCGTTCCTTGAGTACTACGACCACCCGTGGGACGGTCACCCCAACTACGCGACGGTCTTCTCCGGCGGCGTCAACCTGGAGGCCACGTGGCCGGCTATGCTCGGAGTGTTCTGCCGCAACAACCGCAGCGGCTGGGCGTACCTGGGCATCGCGTACGTCTTTGGTGCGCTGACGCAGAGTCGCGCGGGCCTCATGCTCGCCGTTGGCGCGATCGTTTACGTGCTGCTCATCAAGGACGGCGGGCGACCGGCGCTCCGCCGCGTGCTTGTGGTCTGCGCGGTGGCAATCGTCGCGGCGCTCTACACCTTTGCCGGGCCGCGCGCTGCCTCGGTCCGTGTGGCGGCGGAGAACCCGCCGGCCGTGGAGGAGGCGGACCCGGACGCGCCCCAGGGCATCCCGGGCCGCCGCGGCATCTGGATGGGCTCGGTCGAGGCCTTCTACGACGCGCCCGTCTTGGGCTACGGCGCCGGCAACGCGATGGACGCTGTGCGTGCCGTCACGGGCTACCCCTACCGCGAGGACAACGTGCACAACTACCCGCTGCAGGTCCTTCTCGACTTTGGCCTGGTGGGCCTGGCGGTCTTTGCGGTGGTGGTCGTGCGCTTCCTCGTGCTGGGCGCCCGTGCGCACTTCCGCAGCCCGTTCGCGGCGTTTGTCGTCCTCTACCTGGTGGGCGGGATGATCCAGTTCAAGGGCGGCGAGCTGCTCGTGGGCTTTGCCCTGGCGGGCCTCGTGGCCTTTGGCTACGACATGCTGCGCGAGAGGGCGTAGGCCATGGGTGCTGCGCCGCGCTTCTCGGTGGTCATGCCCGTCTACAACGTGGGCGCCTACCTCGACGAGTCCGTCGGATCGGTGCTGGCGCAGACCTGCTCCGACTATGAGGTCGTCCTCGTGGACGACGGCTCGACCGACGGGTCGGGCGAGAGGTGCGACGCCTATGCCGCCGCCCACGACAACTTCACGGTGGTCCACCAGGAGAACCGTGGTCTGCTGCTGGCGCGGCGGGCGGGCCTCGCGGCGGCGACGGGGGACTACGTCGTCACGCTTGACTCCGACGACGCGCTGCGCCCCGATGCGCTCTCCGTGATCTTGGCGCAGATTGAGGCACACGATCCCGACATCGTGACCTTTGACTTCTCGCGCTCCCCCGGCTTTGCGACCTTTGGGCCGAGCCGCCTGGGGATTGCGCCCGGGTACTACGGCGCGGACGACTACGGCCTCCTGCGTGCCGAGGTCTGCGGCGGCCGACACAACAATCTCTGGAGCAAGTGCTATCGTCGCACGCTCGCGGACGTGGACGCCGACTACACCGCCCTGCGCGGGCTCACGCACGCCGAGGATCTCCTGCAGCTCCTGCCGATTGTGGACGCGGGACGGACCTTCTCGTATGTGGGGGAGGCGCTCTATTACTACCGCCCCAACCCGGCGAGCTCCACGGGAAGCTACAAGCCGCGCCAGCTTGACGACCTGTCCGCAGCGCTCGACGCGCTTCTTGGTTACGCGGCATCCTGGGGCGACGAGTTCCTGCTCGCCGCGCGCGTGGGCGCGCTCCTGCAGGTGAACTACCTGCTACATATGCTGGTCTCGTCGAGACCGGAAGAGAATACCCTGCGCGAGCAGGTAATGCGCATTCGCGGTTACGTGGTCGAGGCGAGCCTCCTCGGTCCCTGGGTGGGCGACCTGAGGCCCGACAGGCGCCTGGAGATTAGGGCGCTCGAGCGTGGCGACTGGCGGCGCGTCGTTCGGCTGGTCCGCGCGTTCGAGGCGCTCAAGCGGGTGCGCGACGCTCTGGCGCGGGGGTGAGCGGCATGTCGGTCAAGGGTGCGGTCAAGGGCGTGATTCAGGGGGTGGTCCTCTCCGGCCCCGTCTACACGCGGCTTCGTGCGGCAACGCTGCGTCGTCCTGCCACGGTGGTGTCGGACGCGCGCACACAATTGGAGGCCGTCTCGCCGCGGCCGCAGGGCGTGCGCGTAGAGCCAACGCCCCTTCCAGCAGCGACGCTCGACGTCAGCGTGGTCGTCCCCGTCTACAACGTCGAGAAGTACGTGGAAGCCTGCCTCGAGTCGGTCCTTTCGCAGGAGATCGACGGTACGCTCGAGGTCATAGCTGTCATCGACGGCTCGCGAGACGGCTCGGAGGGCGTCGTCCGCTCCCTTGCCGAGAAGGACGCGCGCCTGCGTGTGGTGGTGCAGGAGAACGCGGGCCTCTCGGCGGCGCGCAACGCCGGTATCGCGCTCGCGCGCGGCCGCTGGATCGCGTTCGTCGACTCGGACGACCTGCTCGCGCCCGGGCATCTTGCCGCTCTTCTCGCCCGCGCCCGCGAGGGCGGGTGCGACGTCGTGGGCTCCCTCTGGCGACGCATGAGCGAGGACGGCGTGGTAGGCGAGCTCGGCGAGCCTGTGCGCACGCACATGGCGCCCTGGGGCCGACTCTATCGGCGCGAGGTATGGGATCGGCTGCGCTTTCCTGTTGGCTGCTGGTACGAGGACCTGATCACGCCCTGCTGCATTCAGCCGCTCTTCCACGAGGAGTTCGTCGACGACGCGGGGTACCTGTACCGCAGCCGGCCGGGCTCCATCGTCGAGGAGAGCTCGTCCAACCCCAAGGCGCTCGACTCCTACTGGTCGCTCGAGGAGATGCTGGGCTGGCGGCGAGACCTGGGCATCGTTTACGGCCAGTCGGACTACGATCGAATTCTGCGCCTGATGGGCCCGCTGCTTATGGGGCGCACCACGTTCCTGGGCGACGCGGGGCGCCGGGCGCTCTTCTCGGCCTGCTGCGACCTGCTGGCGTCTCTGGACGAGCTGGGGGGCGCTCGGACGACGCTGGGCGGGGCATGGCCCGACGCCGAGCGAGCCCTTCGCGAGCGGCGCTACGAGCTGTGGTGCCTCGCCTGCGCCGCGCTCGTCCGCGAGGAGGGGAGCATCAAGCTCGCCACGGCGTGGCACATCTACCGACAGGCGATGGGGCAGCGATGAGAATCGGAATCGTCACGTTCCACTGCGCGTACAACTTTGGGTCCGCGCTGCAGGCATGGGCGCTGCTGCGCACGCTCGAGGCGCGCGGGCACGAGGTGTGCGTCGTTGACTACCGCGGGCGCGACTTTGACCAGTACCGTCTGATTCAGACGTTTTCGCCCAAGGCGTTTCTCGCCAGCCTTGCGTTCTATGGACCCAACCGCCGCCGCAGGGACTCCTTCGAGCGCTTCATTGCCGAGCGGCTCGCGCCGACCGCGCGCTACGGCGTGGGCGACGAGGCGCGCATGGCTGCCGAGCTACCGAGGCAGGTTGACAGCCTCATTTGCGGCAGCGACCAGATCTGGAACCTCGACTGCACCTGCGGGCCCGTGGGCCCCTACTTTCTGAGCTTCGCCGGCGACGCGCGGCGCGTGGCCTATGCGCCGAGCCTCTCGCATGTCACGTTCGCATCGGAGAACTTTGGCCCCGCGCAGCGGGAGCAGATCGCCGACTGGCTGTCGCGCTTCTCGGCCGTCTCGGTGCGCGAGGCGTCGACGGCGCCGCTCTTCCAGCCGCTCTGTCCGGTGCCCATAGAGATCTGCCTCGACCCCACGCTGCTGTTGGATGCTTCCGACTATGATGTCATTACAGCCCCCGTGCCCGAGGCGGCGGGCACTCTTTTCGTCTACATGCTCGAGAAGAACCCTGAGCTCGTGTCCTATGCGGGACGCCTTGCGCACGAGCTAGGCGTATCGGTGAGCTACGTCTCTAAGCGCCGCCTGGACTTTGGCGTGCCTGCGCGCAACTATTACGGTGTGGGGCCCTCGGAGTTTCTCGGCCTGGTGCACGGCTGTTCGGCCGTGGTGACCAACTCTTTCCACGCCACGGTCTTCTCGCTGCTCTTTGGGACGCCGTTCCAGACGTTTGCCACGGAGCGCAGCGGGGCGCGCATGCGCGAGCTCCTTGCCGAGCTGCGCGAGAAGGACCATCTGGTGGACGGCTCCGTCGTTGCGGCGCCGGTTGCTGCGTCCGTCGATGAGATTGCCCCGCGCTTGGAGAAGCTGCGTGCGGGTTCGCTCGCGTTTCTCGATCGAGCGCTCGCGGAGTAGACTAGCTTCTTATGGGAGAGGCGAGACGGCTCATAAAGAACACCGGCATCATTGCCGTGGGCGGAATGGCGACCAAACTGGTCCAGTTCCTGTTGCTGCCGCTGTATACCACGGTGCTTGCGCCGGCGGAGTACGGCGCGGTGGACTATCTCAACACCATCGCGCTCTTCTGCGTCCCCGTGGCCTCGCTGCTCATGGACGAGGCGCTCTTCCGCTTTCTGATTGACTGCAAGACCGAGGAGGACCGCCGTCGCGCCGTCACGGCGACGATCGGCGTGCTCGCGGTGGGCTGCGTGCTGTTTGCCGTGCTCATGGGCGTGCTGGAGCTGGTCTTCCATCCGGAGAGCTTCTGGTGGATCGTGGCGCTCGTTTATGCGGGCGTGCTCCTACAGGTGGTGTCCGCGCTGCTGAGGGGCTTTGGCGACACGACGGGGTACGCGCTCGCCAACTTCCTCGCCAGCGCCATCATGATTGTGCTCAACGTGCTCTTCATCGCGGTGCTGCGTTGGGGCGTGAGCGGCATGCTGGCCGCCACGGTCATCGCCCAGGGCGGCGTCGCGCTCGTGTTTGCCGCGCGCAAGCGGGTGTGGCGCTTCGTCGACCTGCGGGCGATTGATCGCGCCTTCATGGGCAGGCTCATCCGCTACTCCGTGCCGCTCATTCCCAACAAGGTCTCTTGGACCATCATGAACATGCTCGACCGCCTGGTCATCATGATGGCGATTGGCCCGGCGGCGGCCGGCCTCTACGCGGTGGCGTACAAGTTTCCCAACGTAATGGATCAGATCTACGGGTTCTTCTACCAGTCCTGGAAGGAGAGCTCCGCGCGCGCCCTCAACTCGAACGAGGATGAGGTGAGCTTCTACAACCGGATTTACCGTGCCCTCAGGCGCCTCATGATGAGCGTGGTGCTGGGCATGACGGCGCTCATGCCGTTTATCTACGATCTCTTGATTGACTGGCAGTACCACGAGGGTATTCTCTACGTGCCCATTCTGCTGCTGGCAACCTATCTGAGCAACATCTCAGGGTTCTACGGGGGCATCTTCACGGCCCACAAGGACACCAGGATCATGGGCACCACTACGATTGTCTCCGCGCTTGCGTGTCTCGTGCTCAACCTGCTGCTCATTCCGCGCTTTGGCCTCTATGGCGCGAGCTTCGCCACGATCGCGGCCATGTTCATGGTCAACGAGTACCGACGGGTCAAGGTCCGCGCGTACGCCCGGCTCTCTGAGGACCGCCGTGAGCAGCTCATTACGCTCGTGTGCTTGGTTGCCACGTTTGCCTGCTTCTACCTGGAGGCGTACCTCGACCTGACGTGGCTACTCTACATGGGGCTTGCCGTCTCGGCGGCGTTCTTCCTGTGGGCGAACGCGGGTGCCCTGCGCTGGGGCGTCAGGATGGCCCGCGAGTTGGTGGGCGTGAGGCGCAATGACTGAGTGCGGTTGCGTGGCCCCCACGCTCTTCTCGTCCGCGTGCGAGTGCTGCGGGTGTGGGGCGTGCCGGGAGGCGTGCCCGGTGGGCGCCATCAGCATGCATGAAGACGAGTGCGGGTTCGTGTTCCCCCGCCTCGACGCCGGTGTCTGCATCGGATGCAGGCGCTGCAAGCAGGTGTGCGGCTTTCAGCATAAGTTGGGACAGGTCGCGGGTGAGCGCTCTTACGCTGCGGCGACTGTCGAGGGCCAAATCGAGCGATCGGCCTCCGGGGGCATCTTCGGCGCCCTGGCACGCGCGACGGTCGCCCGTGGCGGTGTCGTCTTTGGGTGCGCGTACGAGCAGGGGGAAGACGGTCTTCTCGTCCGGCACCGCGCCGCCCGGACAGAGGAGGAGTTCGAGGGGCTCTATGGGTCCAAGTACGTCCAGAGTTCCGCGTCGGCGTGTTTCGGCGAGGTCGAGCGGGAGCTGAGGGCCGGCCGCGAGGTGCTCTTCTCCGGCACACCGTGTCAGGTCGCCGGCCTGCGGGGCTATCTGGGTCGGTCGTACGACGGGCTGCTTGCCGTGGACATTGTGTGCCACGGCGTCCCGAGCGGGCGCATGCTGCGGGAGTACCTGCGAGGCCTGGAGGGCTCGGGCGCGCGCGTGACGGACGCGAGGTTCAGGCCCAAGCGCGACGGATGGTCGGAGTCGCTGCAGCTCGAGCTCGTGCGTGCCGACGGGGTGCGAACGTGGGTCCCGTCCGGACAGTCGAGCTACTACGACTGCTTCCTGCGCCTCGAGACGCTGCGCGACAGCTGCTACGCGTGCCCGTTCGCGGGGTCACTCCGTCCGGGCGACCTCACGGTCGGTGACTTCTGGGGTATCGAGGAGGTGCGCCCCGACCTGCTCGACGATGTTGGAGGGCCGTTCAGCCTCCGGCGCGGGGTGTCGTGCCTGCTCGTGAACACCGACGCGGGCGCCCGCCGGCTGGAGGAGCTGGGCGAGAAGATCGTGCGTGAGCCGGTTGCATTTGAGGATGTGGCACTGCGCAACGACCAGCTGCGCCGCCCGGCTGAGGAGCCCGCCAGTCGCGCGGCGTACCTAGCGGCCTTCGCTGAAGGCGGCTGGGACGCGGTCGAGGCTCTGTGGCGACGGGCGGCACGACGGCGTCGCGCGCTGCAGGTTGTCAAGCGCTGCGTGCCCGGGCCGCTCAAGCGTGTCGTCAAGCGCCTGCTGGGTCGTTGAGGCCGCGAGCTTTCAATTCGTGTATCGTTTAGGAAGATTAATCGTGAGGCGGGGAGGACCCCATGTCTGACACCTTTGAGCCCAAGAACATCATCGTCACCGGTGGGTGCGGCTTCATCGGCTCCAACTTCGTGCACCACGTGGTGCGGGAGCACCCCGACGTGCACGTGACGGTGCTGGACAAGCTCACCTACGCCGGCAACCCCGAGAACATCGCCGGCCTGCCCGCCGACCGCGTGGAGCTCGTGGTGGGCGACAT
>CASELS010000010.1 GCA_949288855.1 uncultured Collinsella sp.
CAGGTGAGCCCGGGAGCTGCGGCACGCGCATCGAGCCCGGGCTCGGCGAGGCCGGTGTACACGGCATCTGCCCCGGCAGCGATGGCGGCGAGCAGCGCATCGGCAGAGCCCGCGGGCGCTAGCAGCTCCGGCAGCCGCGCCGGCGCAGTCCCCTTCGCAGCCAAAACCTCGTCCACGGTGCGCCCTCCCCTCGTCGTCTTATGCACGCAGTCTGAAAAAATGCCTGCAAGAAGAATACACGAGACCGACCACAGGTGCGTTGCGCTATTGTGTTCAGTACATATGTCTGTCGCAATCCGCTACGGCATGCGGGCAAGGTGCCCGCGCCATTAGGGGGAAACTCCAGGAGGTCTCTATGGGTCCACGTGAGCGTCATATACGAACGAACGCCAGGACGCATCTCGTTCCTGCCATTGTGGCTTCGTTCATCGGTTTTCTGCTTATCGCAGGCATCGCCTTTGGCATCGGCATGCTCGGCAACGTGAGTCGTTGGCTGGAAGACCTGCCCGACTACACCAACACCGACCTGTACCTCACGAGCGAGCCGACGACGATCCTCGACGCCCAGGGCAACACGATCGCGAGTCTCTACGCGCAGAACCGCACCTCGGTGAACATCGATCAGGTGTCCACCTACGTCCTCGACGGCACCGTGGCCACCGAGGACGAGCGCTTCTACGAGCACAATGGCGTCGACCTCTACGGCATCATGCGCGCCGTGGTGGTGCAGCTCACCGGCGGCCACGAGGGCGCTTCCACCATCACCCAGCAGCTCGTGCGCAACACGATTCTCTCCGACGAGCAGTTTGACGACACGCTCGAGCGTAAAGTCCGCGAGGCATACATCGCCATCAAGATGGAGGAGATCTACTCCAAAGAAGAGATCCTCATGATGTACCTCAACACCATCTACTTTGGCCATGGCGCCTACGGCATCCAGGCGGCTTCGGAGACCTACTTCTCCAAGAACGCCAGCGACCTCACGCTCGCCGAGGCGGCGCTGCTCGTGGGTCTGCCCAACTCGCCGTCGCGCTACGACCCCACCGTCAACCCTGACCTCGCCCTTCAGCGCCGCAACACGGTTCTCGACCGTATGCTCTCCAACGGCAAGATCTCCCAAGAGGAGCATGACGCCGCTCAGGCCGAGCCCATTACGCTCAACGTGACCGAGAACTCCTCCACCGGCGTCGAGGTCCTGGGCCAGCCCTACTTCGTCGACTATGTGCGCTCCCTCTTGAATGAGGAGTTCAGCTACGACGCCATCTTCTCTGGCGGCCTTACCGTCTACACCACCATCGACCCCAACATCCAGGCTGCTGCCGAGACCGCGGTCGTCGACCAGCTCAACCGCTACAACCTCGACGGCCTCGAGGCCGGCATGACCATCATCGAGAATGGCACGGGCTACATCCGCGCCATGGTGGGCGGCAAGGACTACTACGCCGACGAGCATCACACCAACCACGCCATCACCGGCCGTCAGGTGGGCTCCTCGTTCAAGACCTTCACGCTTGCAACCGCCCTTAAGCAGGGCATGAACCCCAACATTCGCATCAACTGCAACTCGCCCTACACGCTTACCGAGGGTCTGAGCAAGCCGCACCCCGTCCAGAACTACGGCAATCAGAGCTACGGCACCATCACGCTCGCCCGCGCCACCGAGCTCTCGTCCAACACAGGCTACGTGCAGGTCGCCAAGGCCGTGGGCAACCAGAACATCATCGACACCGCGCATGACCTCGGCATTACCGCCGACATGCAGGACGTCGCCACGCTCACGCTCGGCGTCTCCAGCATCTCCACGCTCGAGATGGCCGAGGCCTACTCCACCTTTGCCACGGGCGGCTACCACCGCGATGCCGTCGCCATCACCAAGATCGAGAACCGTGACGGCGAGGTTGTTTACGAGCATCAGGATGCGCCCGAGCAGGTGCTCGACACCAGCGTGACGCAGGTCCTTACCGAGGTCCTCGAGGGCGTTATCAACCACAGCGGCGCCACCGGCACCGCGGCGCGTCTCTCGGTCAACCAGCCGCTCGCCGGCAAGACGGGTACCACCTCCGACACGGCAGACCTGTGGTTCTGCGGCTACACCCCGCAGTACGCCATCGCCGTTTGGACTGGTTACACCGAGGGCTCCATCCCCATCTACGTTGGCGGACGCGAGGCTCTGGGCAACGACTTTACGCTGCCGATGGCGCGCAACACCCTGAACGCCATTCTTGAGGGCGTGCCGCGTGCCGAGTTCCCCACGACCGACCAGCAGATCAACTACAAGGACGACTCCGTGTGGAAGTGCGAGGGCAAGTCGCTCGTAGGCATGCGCTCGAGCGCCACGACGCAGCAGAGCGAGTCTCCGGCGGAGTCCACCGAACCTGCTGAGTCCCCCGAGTCGCCGGCTTCGCCCGAGCAGCCCGCGACGACCCCGAGCTCGCCCACCAGCCCGACCACGCCTACGCCGGAGCCGAAGCCGGAACCTGAGCCGGAACCGGAACCGAAACCCGAGCCCGAACCGGAGCCGGAGCCCGAGCCCGATCCCGAGCCGAAACCCGATCCCGAGCCTACGCCTGAGCCAGCACCGGAAGGGGAATCTCAATCGTAAGCTGCACCGCAGCGCCGCCGATTTTGGCATCCAAGACGCAAAAAGGACCCGGTCATCCCGGGTCCTTTTTTGCATCAATTCATGTAACGAATTCTAGCAAGGTTTGTTCTTGCAGCAACTGCACGAACAAAGGCTGCTAGCGCTTGCGCGTATGCAGGTAGTAGTACGCCAGTAGCGCGATAAGCGCAATCGGCAACAGTAGCACGAGCGCAAAGAGCGCGATGTGCATAGCAGCGATCATGGTCGGCCCCCTCTTCTTTCCTACTCCTCAATACCGCAGATGCGCTTGAGCAGCGCCTCCAGGCGTGCACCGCCCTCGTCGGACGCAGCGATGACAAGAATCGTGTCATCGCCCGCGATCGACCCGAGCACATCGGGCAGATCCGCCCCGTCGACCGCCGCGGCAATCCCCGAAGCCATGCCCGGCTGGGCCTTAATGAGCACGAGCTTCTCGGTGCGCACGATCTCGATCACCATATCGGTGACCATCCGCTTGAGGTAGAGATCCTCGGGAAGCGCGTAGATACCCTCGGGGACCTTCTTCAGCCCCATGTCGGCTATATCGCGCGACACGGTGGCCTGCGTGCAATCAAAGCCACGGTCCCTCAGCTCTTCTACAAGCGTACGCTGCGTGCGCACGCCTCCGGCTCGCACGATTTCGCGTATGGCCTCCTGTCGGCCGTTGCGTTTCCTTGCCATAGCGCAACCTCCGGTGTGTATGCAAATTACCCGTACTATTATGCATAGTTTGGGCACTTTATCACACAGGAGTGAATAATTATCCGTTTAATTCACCGTTTTGGAATGATTTGCGGCAGTCCACATCGCCGCTCGGCAAAACGCACTCCCCCGCATGCAACAGAGGGACAGGGCGGTATGTAGGTGGACAGAGGCCTACGCGACAGCCGTGTCGCTTCTGGGCGGAACGGCGGGCGACAAACCCACAAGGTGCGAGAAGCGCGCAGACAGGCAGCATGCGAGCACATTGCGGTGCTCGATAGGCGCCAGCATAATGCCAAAGTCGCGCTTGGTCTCAGGGTGTGCAACAACCGAGCGCACCGCCTCACGGGTGCTTGCCGCCTCAACCATATCGCGCACGCGGGCCGTCCGCTCGATGGACGAGATACTCTTGCGCTCGCAGACCTCATGGATGCAGGCGATGACCCGGTGCAGATGGACCCGCTCGATAGCAGAGATAAGCTCGTCGTCATCTGCCATACCCCAGCGTGCGGCCATATCCCGCAAGACACTGCGATCGAGCTCGCAGCGCCCAAAGATGTCCTGGTCAGCAAGGGCGCCGGCAATGCGCGCCCACCCGGCGTGATAGAGCGCCCCGGGGAGGGCCGTGATGCGCTCCGCGCTCTCCAAATAGGAAGCCATGAAGTCCGTCTCGTCCTTCTTGAACGCCAGGCGGAGACCGAGCTCGGCGATGCGCGAGCGGTTGAGGAGCCTGCCGGTCACATCATCAAGGGCGCCGCACTCGATCAGCGGGGCGGCTGCGGCATGAAACGCCTCGGCAGACCGCGCAGAAATCTCGGGCACGCGACGCGTCCGGCTCAAGCGCTCGCCACGGGGCCCAAAGCCCTCAAACGCACGCGTGGGCAGCACAAGATCGGACCCATCCTCATCGATTGCAGAGAGCATGAGCTCGAGGGCGCGCGGGGCAAGCCAGTCGTCCTGGCGCATGAGCAAGACGTAATCGCCGCGGGCGGCGGCGATGCCCTCATCAAAGGCGGCGAAGATGTCACAGGTATCGGACTCGATTACATCAAGGCGGATGTTGCGCTCCGCCTCACGCTCGCATATGGCGAGTGAACGATCACGAGAGGGCATAACGACAGCGACGAGCTGGACGCAGTCGAAAGCCTGACCGAGCACGCTCTCGAGCGCGCGCGTAAGCGTCGCCTCGCCGTCGCGGACGGCGAGCACGATCGATGCGCGGGCGCACTGTGATGCTCGGATGTTCACCTGCGAGCCTCCCGGATATTCATGACAGATGAGCTCTGGCTCATGGTATCACCGGGTGCGGACGCGTGATTTTAGCCGCGGGGACTGCACGTCAACCACAGATGTTCACCACGGCTACACCACACTTTTGAGAAGCCCCTCGCCATACGCCACATCGGCAAATACCAGACCGCACGCGGGGGCCGTGGGACCAGCCGCCGCGCGGTCGCAGCGGGCAAGAACCTCGCCCACCCACGCGGGCTCTCGCCGGTGCATGCCCACCTCCACGAGCGTGCCCACGATGGTGCGCACCATGGAGTGCAAAAAGGCGTTGCCGGTGATGGTGAACGCCAAAACGTCCTCGCCCAGTTCGTTGGAGCGGGCAAGGCCGCAGGACATGACGTTTCTGCAGGTCGGCTTTCCAATGGCCGAGGCAACCTTGCAGAAACTCTTGAAGTCATGCTCGCCGATAAGGTACGCCGCACCCTCGGCCATCGCGCCCTCGTCAAGCGGCATGCGGTGCCACCACACGTGCGGGCGGGTGAGGACCGGGCGGTCCGGACGGTCGGCGATGCGGTAGATGTAGGTGCGGGAGCGCGCGTCAAACCGGGCGGAGAAGCCCGCCGGCGCCTCGAAGACGGCGTTGATCGAGATGTCGCGCGGCAGCAGCGCATCCATGGCGCGCAACCATCTCCGTTGGGTGATGGCGAGCTCGGACTCGTCCGCTACGGGCATGCTCACGTACTGGCTGAGGGCGTGCACCCCCGCGTCGGTCCTGCCGGCGCAGGTGAGGTCGACCTCGCGACGCAAAAACGTCTCGAGGGCACGCCTGAGCGCGCCGGCGACCGTCGTCTGGTCGCGTTGCTCGGCAAAGCCCGCATACGCTGCTCCGTCGTAGGCAACACGAAACACCAAGGTCGGCAGTTCGGGTGCAGGCACGCAATCAAGACCGGCGACGTTAGACATCGAGGGTCGCTCCTCTCGGATCAAAGTTGAAACAGGTGCGGCAGGGCCGCCATAAAGACGATAAGGACAAGGCCGACGGCGAGCACTGCCTTGTCGCGGGGCGCAAGCGGCAGCGGATCGCGCGCCGAGCGCGCCCCCTCATGGTAGCAGCGCGCGTCCATGGCAGCGCCGATGCGGTCGGCCCGGCGGAACAACCCCACCATGACCGGCACGAGGACCGACCCCCACACGCGTATGCGCGCCACGAGACCGCCCGTATCGAAGCGCACGCCACGGGAGCGCTGGGCGAGCTCCACCCGGTGCACCTCGTCGGTGACAAGCGGGATAAAGCGCAGGGCGAGCGAGAGCACCATGCCGCCCTCGTCCACGGGGGCGCCCCAGCAAGAAAGCGGGGATGCCAGGCGCACGCAGGCATCCGCCACCGCCGTGGGCGTCGTCGTGGCGCACACCACGAGCGAGAGAACAAGCATGACCGCGATGCGAACGACCGCCGTCACCGCGCGCTCCGCCCCTGCAAGATTAAGTCCCCATGCCCCGGCGAGCGCAACGTCTGCCGTGCCGTCGCAGGAGACGAGGTTCGCTACGATAATGAACGCCATGAGGACCGCTGCCGGGCGAAGGGCAGCAAGCATGCGGCGCGCGCCCATGCCTGCCGCATGCGCAAGGGCACAAGCAACAGCGCACCACAACGCAAGCGCCAAAGGACCCGTCGAGCAGAACACGCCCACTATACCGGCGATCAACAGCACAAGCTTGACACGCGCGTCGATGGCCTGGACCATGCCCGTATGACGCGCTGAGAGGCCCTCTGAGGGCTCCGGTTGGGCTTTATGGGTGTCGGCTCCACCAACGCTCTCGCCCCCGCCCTCCTCGGCCGTAAGAAGGCGTGCCAGGCGCCATGCCTCGGGCGGCATGAGCCCCGCACGGGCGAAGGCGTCCGCATCGTCGCTAAGCTCAGGCGTCGTCCCCTCCCATGCGATGCCGCCGTCTGCAACGAGTGCCACACGGTTTGCGATGCCGACCCACTCCTCCAGGTCGTGGCTTACCACCACAACGCCGCGCCCCTCGCCCGCAAGCTTGCGCACGAGCGCATGGAGGCGTCGGCGTGCCGGGGCGTCAAGTCCCGAGGTGGGCTCATCCAGCACGAGCACAGACGCGTCCAGCGACACCATGCAGGCGAGCGCCACGCGACGCGCCTGCCCGCCGGAGAGCATGAAGGGGTCACGACCGAGCATCTCGTCATCAATCGCGAGCGCCTCCTGCGCGTTTGCCATGCACAAAGCAACCTCGGCCTCGTCGCACCCCAGCTGGCGAGGACCAAAGGCGAGCTCCTCCCCCACACTCTCCAAGAAGAGCTGACTCTCTGGATGCTGAAACGCAAGCGCCACGTCACCCGGCTCAGGCAGACGCGGGCCCACAGCCGTATCCTCGACCTGCGGATGCAGCAGGACCTCCCCCGCGCACGGCTCCTTGAGACCGGCGAGCACCGTTGCCAGCGTGGACTTTCCCGAGCCCGACGGGCCCGCGACAAGAAGCACCTCGCCTGCGCGCACGGTAAGCGAAACGTCGTGCAGCACGTTGCGCTTTTCATAGCCGGCAGAGACACCCTTGGCCTCGAGCAGGACTGCTCCAGCACCCTGCGGCTCCGGTGCGCCTGCATCGCCTCTAAGGGCTGCTGCGATTGCCTCAGCCGTACCCCGGCCCTTGGATTGGGCCCACCGGGCGATATCGGCTGGCTCCACCCCGCATAAGAGGCGATATCCTGCATCCACCGCCGCCATAAGCGCCGCGGTATAGGGTCCCTGGATGAGCGTCTGGGCAAGCAGATGGCGGGCGTCGCGCACAAGGGAATCCGGCGTGCCCTCCCACGCAACACGGCCTGCCTCGAGCACAACGATGCGGTCCGCGCCGAGCGCCTCCACCGGCTCATGGGTGATGGCAAGCACGCCGATGTGCCGCTCCCGTGCAAGCGCGCGGACAAGACTTCGCAGCTGCGGGCGCTCCGCACTGTCGACCATCGAGAGCGCCTCGTCGAGCACGAGATAGGAGGGCTCCATCGCAAGCACGCCAGCCAGCGCTATGCGCTGTTGCTCGCCACCCGAGAGCTCGTTCATATCCCGATCGACTGCGTCAGAAAGCCCCACCGCCTCAAATGCGCCCCGAACGCACGCATCAAGCTCGCGTCCCGGGCACCCGAGGTTACGGGGGCCAAACGCCACCTCATCGGCAACAACGGTCGACACGATCTGGTCTTGGGGATTTTGAACGACCATGCCCACGCGCCGGCGGACCTCATCGCGGCGCGAGCTCTCGTCTAAAACAACCCCGTCCACCGAGACCTCGCCCCCAGCAGGCAGCAGCGCGCCCGAGGCAATACGGCCGAGGGTCGACTTTCCCGACCCGTTGCCGCCAAGCAACGCGACAACCTCACCAGGTGCGACCGAAAGCGTAACGCCCGTAAGAACGGGCTCGTCCCCACCATAGGAAAACGAGACGTTGTCGATCTCCAGCATGTCATCCACCTCCCCTCATGATCTCAGCAAAACAGCACTCAGAACCTGCACTACATACGAAAAGAGGGGCACCCGGGGCGCCCCTCTTACAATGCGAACCTTGAGCGGACGCCGGTTACTCGGCGGCCTTCTCCTCGGTGGCCTCAGCCTCGACGGTCTCCTCGACCTCGACGGGAGCCTCCTCCTCGGCCTTCTCGACCTTCTTGGGGGCCTCAGCCTTCTTGGCGGGAGCAGCCTTGGGGGCCTTCTTCACCACGGGCTCGGACACGATCTCGATGATGACCATCGGAGCGTTGTCGCCCTTGCGAGGACCGAGCTTCATGATGCGGGTGTAACCACCGTTGCGGTCAGCCCACATGCCCTGAGCGGCCTTGTCGAAGAGCTCGGCAACGAGGTTCTTATCGCCGAGCTTGGCGATGGCCAGACGACGGGAGTGCAGGTCGCCCTTCTTGGCCCAAGTGATGATGGGCTCAACGTAGCCGCGCAGCGCCTTGGCGCGCGTCTCGGTGGTCTTGATGCGATCGTTCTCGAAGAGCGCCTTGGCGAGGCTCTTCTTCATCGCACGGGTGTGCGCGGCGTCGGTGCCGAGCTTCAGACCCTTCTTCTTGTTGTGACGCATGGTCGGTTTCTCCTCTGATACGCGATAGCGTTAGTCCTTGAGGCTGAGCCCCATGGACTGAAGCTTGTCCTTGACTTCCTCGATCGACTTCACACCGAAGTTGCGGATGTTCAGCAGGTCGTTCTCGGAGAACTCGACGAGCTGGCGCACCGAATGGATGCTCGCGCGCTTGAGGCAGTTGTAGGAGCGGACGGAGAGGTCCAGGTCCTCGATCTGCTTGTCAAGCTCGGCGTTATCGCTGGTCACCTCGGGGGCGAAAATCGAAACCTCCTCCTCGACCTCGGGGGTCTCGGCAAGGTTCATGAAGGCGGTCATGTGCTGGTTGATGATGTTGGCCGCCTGCACCACCGCGTCACGCGGGCTCACCGCACCGTTGGTCTCGATCTCGAGAACCAGACGGTCGTAGTCGGTGTGCTGGCCCACGCGGCAGGCCTCGACGAGCTTGGCGCAGCGACGAACCGGCGAGAAGAGCGAGTCGACATGGATGACACCAATGGGGTCGTTGTCGCGCTTGTTGTTCTCGTAGGAGACGTAGCCGCGGCCGTAGCCGATGCGCATGCTCATGGTGAGGTGACCGCCCTCGGTGAGGGTGGCGATGTGGTGATCGGGGTTCACGAGCTCAAAGTCGGAAGGCAGCGCGAAATCGCCACCGACGACCTCGCAGGGACCGTCGACCGAGATGGTGGCGGTGCCCTCCTCGGTGGTACCGAGAGCCTCGAACACCAGGCCCTTCACGTTCAGAACAATGTCGGTGACATCCTCAACCATGTTGGGGATGGTCGTGAACTCGTGCTGGGCGCCATCGATCTGGATGGCCTCCACCGCAGCGCCCTCGAGAGACGAGAGCAGGACACGACGCAGCGAGTTGCCGAGCGTGTCACCGTAGCCGCGCTCGAGCGGCTCAACGGAAACGCGCGCAGAGGTCTCGTTGATCTCCTCGACCTGAACCTGAGGCCTAATGAATTCTGACATGTACTAACCTCCAGCCTCAGCAGCCTAATCGGATAAGGGACTAGACTACTTAGAGTAGAGCTCGACGATGAGCTGCTCTTGGATATCGGTGCTGATCTGCTCACGGGTGGGCAGCGACAGCACGTTGCCGCTCAGCTTCTCGATATCGACCTCAAGCCAACCGGGGACCTCGAAGCGCTCGGACTGGATGAGGGCCTCCTTGATGGGGAGGAGGTCGCGGTACTTCTCGCCGACGGCGACGACGTCACCGGGCTTGACGAGGAAGGAGGGGATGTCGACGCGGCGGCCATTCACGGTGAAGTGACCGTGGCGAACCGTCTGGCGGGCCTCCTTGCGGGTACGGGCGAAGCCAAGACGAAACACGACGTTGTCAAGACGACGCTCGAGAAGGGTCATGAGGTTCTCACCCGTGACGCCTTCCATGCGAAGAGCGCGCTCGTAGTAGTGATGGAACTGCTTCTCGAGCACACCGTAGATAAACTTAGCCTTCTGCTTCTCGCGCAGCTGCATGCCGTACTCAGATTCCTTGCGACGGCGCTTGGGCTGGCGAATCGATTCCTTCTTGCTGCTGTAGCCGAGCTCCACGGGATCGATCCCGAGCTGGCGGCAGCGCTTGATAACAGGAGTCCTGTCAATTGCCATGGTTAAGCGATCCTTTCAGAGTTACACGCGGCGACGCTTCTTGGGGCGGCAGCCGTTGTGCGGGATGGGGGTCTTGTCCTGGATGCTCGACACCTCGAGGCCAGCGGCCTGGAGCGAGCGGATAGCGGTCTCACGACCGGAGCCGGGGCCCTTCACGAAGACGGCAACCTTGTGCATGCCGTGCTCCATAGCGGCCTTGGCGCAAGCCTCGGCAGCCATCTGAGCGGCAAACGGGGTGCTCTTACGCGAGCCCTTGAAGCCGACCTGACCGGCGGACTTCCAGGCAATGACGTTGCCCTGGGGATCGGTGATCGAAACGATCGTGTTGTTGAAGGTGGAGCGGATGTGAGCCTGTCCCACCGAAATGTTCTTGCGATCGGCGCGCTTGATGCGGGTCTGCGCAGCGCGCTTGTTCTTTGCCGTAGCCATCTAAGCGCTCTCCTTACTTCTTCTTACGGGCACCGATCTGGCGCTTCGGACCCTTGCGGGTGCGAGCGTTGGTGTGGGTGCGCTGACCGCGGACCGGGAGGCCCTTACGGTGACGCAGACCACGGTTGCAGCCGATGTCCATGAGGCGCTTGATGTTCTGGTTGTGCTCACGACGAAGGTCGCCCTCGATCATGAGACCGGCCTCATCGATGTACTTGCGGATGGTGTCAACTTCCTCCTCGGTGAGGTCCTTGACACGGGTATCCGGGTTGATGTTCGTCTCCGCGCAGATCTTGCTGGCGGTGGTGCGGCCGATGCCGTAAATGTAGGTCAGACCAATCTCGACGCGCTTCTCGCGCGGAAGGTCGACACCGCTGATACGGGCCAACGTATGCTCCTCTCTTTAACCCTGACGCTGCTTGTGGCGCGGGTTCTCGCAGATTACGAGCACCTTGCCATGACGCCTAATGATCTTGCACTTGTCGCACATCTTCTTGACGGAAGGACGTACCTTCATGATGCGATCCTCTCAGTTGTGCTCAAACGTATACCTACTATCTACTCGTCCAGCCGCAGACGTGAATAACCGGCTGATGAGCGTGTCGAGCAGCTTGGGGCTTGAGCGCTCCCCTCCCCGCCCGATACGGGCTGCTATTTATAGCGATAGGTGATGCGCCCGCGCGTGAGGTCATAGGGAGAAATCTCCACGACCACGCGGTCGCCGGGAAGGATGCGGATGTAGTTCATGCGAATCTTGCCCGAGATGGAGCACAGCACCGAGGCTCCGTTCTCAAGCTCGACGCGGAACATAGCGTTGGGGAGCGGCTCAGTGACCGTACCCTCAAGCTCGATGGCATCTTCCTTCTTCACAAGCACATCTTTCTCTCGCGAAACATACAGCAACAGCGTATGATAGCGTACTCGCGCGCGCTAACGTGGATTTTTCGTATCGACTCCACAATTTTCTTCGCTCGCACCGTCTCCTATACTGATAGGCGTTCCCGAAGAACACTGGAAGCCGCTTCATCTGTGTCGATTGGACCACAATGCACCGACTGGACTTCGACGAGCTCACGCGCCAGCTGACCAATCTTTACGACTTCTTCGAAACGAGCGACCCGGAAGACGCCGCTCTAACGGCTCGCACCCTCGATTTATACAGACAGAACGCCTTTTATGCTGTCAGCAACGATGCGCACCGTCTATCCATAGCCGACATGAAGCTGCATCTATTTGTCCCCCCCACACTGAGAGGAATTCAACAATCTACCGTGACACAAGTTCCGGAGACCTTCAGGAAATTATTCTCATTGTGGAGGAGAACACGTGTTACACCGCCTCTAACTGCAACCGCCTCTATCTGGAGACTCGCCTGCTCCTCGGAATAGATGAGCACGATGTGCAGAAGCGCATGCTGTTATACCTTGACTATCAATGTTGTAAGAAATGGTATAGGGAACTTTACGACGAAAGCGGTGTAGGAATTCTTCGCGACAACGGACGATGATCTAATGGGCGTTCTTCTTTCGGGCAATGTGAAATATTTTGCACATTGCTAAAACCTCGCATAAGCGAAGGAGGCCCGACAGGGCCTCCTTTCAGATTGAGTCATATAAGCCTAAGGCTTACGGATATCTTCCAATACCCGCTGACCAAGCCGAGCGATGGCGTTACATCACACCGCCCTGCATGGAGCACCAGGCGCCCTGGGCGTCCTGCGTGAGGATGACCGGGCCGTCATTGGTGATAGCAATGGTGTTCTCGTAATGCGCGGCGGGCAGACCGTCGTCGGTGGTGACAAGCCAGCCGTCCGGCCCCACGCTCACATGGTAGGTACCGAGCGTGATCATGGGCTCGATGGCAATGACCATACCGGCCTCGAGCTTCACGCCGCGACCTTTCTTGCCCCAGTTGGGAACGTTGGGGTCCTCGTGCATGACACGTCCTACCCCGTGACCCACGTACTCGCGGAGCACGCCATAGCCGTGACGCTCGGCCAGGCTCTGGATGGCATGGCCGATGTCGCCGATGCGGTTACCCGGAACAGCCTGGGCAATGCCCTCCTTCAGACAGTCGAGCGTGACCTCGCAAAGGGCCTTGACCTCCTGCGAGGGGTTGCCCACATAGAAGGTCCAGGCGTTATCGCCCACCCAACCGTCGACGGTCGCACCGGTATCGATCGAGATGATGTCACCGTCGCGCAGGATGATGTCGGGATTGGGGATACCGTGCACCACCGCGTCGTTCAGCGACGCGCAGATGGAGCCGGGGAATCCGCCGTAACCCTTGAACGTGGGGATGCCGCCGTGCATACGGATGATCTGCTCGGCGAGCTGATCGAGCTCGAAGGTCGAGACGCCAGGACGCACCATGGCACCAACGTGCCGGAGCGCCATCTTAGACAGCGCTCCGGCCTTCTTCATCTGCTCGATATCTTGTGCAGACTTGATTTTGATCATAGATGGAGAGCTTCCTTCACACGATCATGGACTTCCTCGATGGTGCCGACGCCGTCGACCACATCGAGACGGCCCTGGCCGCGATAGTACTCCACGAGCGGGCTCGTGTTCTTCTCGTACACATCGAGGCGGTTGGCGATCGTCTCGGGCTTATCGTCGTCGCGCTGATACATCTCGCCACCGCACTTGGGGCAGACCTCGTCAGCGGCGGTGCCGGTGTAGCCGCAGGCGCGGCAGGCGCGGCGAGCCGAGAGACGATCGATGATGACCTTCGCGTCGACATCGATAAGGAGCGCCGCATCGAGCGGATTGCCCATGGCGCCGAGCTCGGAGTCGAGGGTGACCGCCTGAACGGTGTTGCGCGGGAAGCCGTCCAGAATGAAGCCCTTCTGGGCATCGTCGGCGGCAAGGCGCTCTTTCACCAGATCGATCACGAGCTGATCGGGGACAAGCTCGCCGGCATCCATGTAGCTCTTGGCCTTGACGCCAAGGTCGCTGCCGCTCTTGACGGCAGCACGCAGAAGGTCACCGGTCGAGATGTGGGCAAAACCGAACTCTGCAACGAGTTCCTGAGCGACGGTTCCTTTGCCCGCACCCGGAGCTCCCAGCAATACGATGTTCATGGCTGACTCCTCTCAAGCCGTGTTGCTACTTGAAGAACCCGTCATAATCATACATCTTCAGCTGGCTCTCAACCTTTGCAAGGGTGTCGAGCACAACGCCGACCATAATGAGAACCGACGTACCGCCGAAGGACTGGATGAGCTGATTGCCCGTGAACGAGAACACCACAGACGGCACGATGGCGATGAGCGCCAGGAAGATCGCGCTCGGGAGGGTGATCTTGTTTAGGGCGTTCTTGATGTAGGCGGCCGTGGCCTTGCCCGGGCGAACGCCGGGGATGAAGCCGCCCTGCTTCTTCAGGTTGTCAGCCGTCTCATCGGGGTTGAAGACCATGCTCGTGTAGAAGTACGCGAAGAACACGATCAGAACAACGTTGAGAATCCAGTTGATCCAGCCGCTCGCGAGCGCACCGGCAACCGCCTGAACCCAACCGACGCCGGGGAAGAACACGGCGAGCTGAGCAGGGAAGTAAAGCAGGGCGCTAGCGAAGATGATCGGCACAACGCCCGCGGTGTTCACCTTGATCGGCAGATAGGTGGTCTGACCACCCATCATGCGACGACCGACCACGCGTTTGGCGTAGCTCACCGGGATGCGGCGCTGGCCGCGCTCCAGGTACACGATCAGCGGGATGACGCAGAGGATGATCACGAAGATCACCACGGTGACGACGATGCCCATCGTGCCCTCGGAAGCCGAGGAGATGATAGCCGCCGGCAGCCCCGCCATGATGTTGGCGAAGATGATGAGCGACATGCCGTTGCCGATACCGCGCTGGGTGATGAGCTCACCGATCCACATGATGAGCATGGCGCCCGCGGTGAGCGTGCCCACGATCATGATGTCGAAGATGATCTCGGGAGCGCCGGCACCATTGAAGTTGATGCCGTAGCCCTTGAACAGGAACAGGTACCCGATGGAGTTCAAAAGGGCGAGCGCAAGCGTCAGATAGCGAGAATACTGAGTGATCTTGGTCTGGCCGACCTCGCCCTCGCGGGCGAGCTCGTGCAGGCTCGGGACCACGCTCTGAAGCATCTGGAGGATGATCGAGCTCGTGATGTAGGGCATGATGCCGAGCGAGAAGACCGAGACGTAGCTAAGCGCACCGCCGGAGAAGAGATTCAGCAGCGACATAGCGCCAGCGGCGACAGAGTTGTCGCCGCTGAACAGGTCCACCATCTCCCCGAAGGGGATGCCGGGCACAGGCACGTGCGCACCGATACGGTACAGCACGAGCATCGCTATGGTGAAGAGAATCTTCTCGCGCAGGTCCTTGATGCGAAAAGCGTTCTTCAGGGCGTCTAGCACGGGAGCTCGACCGACCCTCCAGCCGCCTCGATCTTGGCCTTGGCCGCAGCCGAAACCTTGTCGACCTTGACGGTGAACTTCTTGGTGGTCTCGCCCTCACCAAGAACCTTGACCGGCTCGAATTCCTTCTTGATGATACCGGCAGCCTTGAGAGCAGCGCCGTCGATCACCGCGCCGTCCTCGAACTTCTCGTCGAGGCGAGCGATGTTGATGGCCTTGAACTCAATGCGACGGGGGTTGCGGAAGCCGGGGAGCTTCGGCAGACGCATCGCGAGCGGGGTCTGGCCACCCTCGAAGCCGGCGCCCTTGCCGCCACCGGAGCGGGAGAGCTGGCCCTTCTGACCGCGGCCCGCAGTGGTGCCGTGACCAGAGGAGTTGCCGCGGCCGATGCGCTTGCGGCGATGGGTGGAACCCGGTGCGGGAGTAAGATCGTGAAGCTGCATGTGCTACTCCTCTACAATCTCAACAAGGTGCTTGACCTTGAAGATCATTCCGCGGACAGACTCGTTGTCGGTGATCTCGCGGGTGCGGTTGATCTTGCCGAGGCCGAGGGCGCGGACCGTCCTAACCTGGTCCTTCTTGCAGCCGTTGGTGCTGCGGACCTGCTTGATCTTAATGGTGTCAGCCATCGTTACTGCTCCTTACCACCGACGAACATCTGAGCGACGGTGAGGCCGCGGCGCTCCGCAACCTCCTCGGGGCTCGAGAGCTCCTTGAGGCCCTCGGCAGCGGCCTTGATGATGTTGAGGCCGTTGTCGGTGCCGAGCGACTTGGAGAGGACGTTCTTGATGCCGGCCAGCTCGAAGAGGGGGCGCACAGCGCCGCCGGCGATAACGCCGGTACCCTCGATAGCGGGCTTGATGATGATCTTGCCAGCGCCAAAGTGACCCTCGACCTCATGCGGAATGGTGCCGGTCTCGGTCACGGGCACGTGGAACATGTGCTTCTTGGCGTCGAGCGAGGCCTTGGAGATGGCCAGCGGCACCTCGGCCGACTTGCCCATGCCCAGACCCACGTTGCCCTTGCCGTCGCCCACAACAACGAGCGCGACGAGGGACATACGGCGACCGCCCTTGACGGTCTTGGAAACACGGTTGATGAAGACGACGCGCTCCTCGAACTCGGAGGCCTCGCGCTGCTTGTTATCTCGATTACGAGCCATGTGCTTCTAACCTCCTAGAACTCGAGACCGGCGGCGCGGGCGCCGTCGGCGAGGGCCTTCACGCGGCCGTGGTAGATACGGCCACCGCGGTCGAACGTGACCTGCTTGATGCCAGCCTCGACGGCGCGCTTACCGATGAGCTCGCCCACCTTGGCAGCAGCCTCCTTGTTGGAGGTGTGGGTGCCCTTGAACTCGGCCTCGAGCGTGGAGGCGGAGACGAGGGTGTTGCCCTTGGTGTCGTCGACGATCATCGCGTAGATGTTGGCATTGGTGCGCACGACGCGCAGACGCGGACGCTCCGGCGTGCCGAAGATCTTGCCGCGCACGCGACGCTGACGGCGCTTGAGGCCCGCGAGCTTCGCTTTGTTCTTATCCATCGTTCAATCTCCTTCAGAAGGATCGTGCCGGCACCTAACGGGGTGCCGGACTTATCTGATAGCGCGCGGAGGCTACTTGGCAGCCTTACCGAGCTTGCGGCGGATGTGCTCACCCACGTAGTGGATGCCCTTGCCCTTGTAGGGCTCGGGGGGACGCTTGCCGCGGATCTCGGCGGCGACCTGGCCGACCTGCTGCTTATCGATGCCCTTCACGTTGATGTGCGTGTTATCGGGCACCTCGAAGGTGATGCCCTCGGGGGCGTTGTAGATCACGGGATGCGAGTAACCGAGGGAGAGCTCGAGGTCCTTGCCCTTGAGCTGGACACGGTAGCCAACGCCGGCGAGCTCGAGGCCGCGGCTATAGCCCTCGGAAACGCCCACGACCATGTTGTGGATGAGGGCGCGGGTGAGGCCGTGGCGGGCACGGGTCTCGCGCTCATCGTCCGGACGAACGACGGTCAGGACGTTGTCCTCAATCTCGATGGTGAGCTTCTCGTACATATCGAGCTCGAGCGTGCCCTTCGAGCCCTTGACGGTGATGTGGTTACCGTCGACTGCCACTTCGACTCCGGCGGGAATCTGGACAGGCTTCTTACCGATACGGGACACGGTGTTCTCCTTTCCTTCTACGCGCCGAATCGTTTACCAGACGTAAGCGACGATCTCGCCGCCCACGCCCTTCTTACGGCAGTCACGGTCGCACATGACGCCGCTCGAGGTGGAAACGATGGCAGTACCAAGACCGCCGCGGACGCGGGGAAGGTCAGCCACGCCGGCGTACTTGCGCAGGCCGGGCTTGGAGATACGACGAATGCCGTTGATGACCTTCTGCTTCTTGGGACCGTACTTAAGGGTGATGGTGAGGGTCTTGGAGGGCTCGGTATCCTCGACGGTGTAGCCCTCGATGTAACCCTCCTCGTAAATGACGCGGGCGATCTCGACGAGCTTCTTGCTGCTCGGCATCGAGACCGTGGCCTTGTTCGCAGAGTTCGCGTTACGAATACGCGTGAGCATGTCTGCGATCGGGTCAGTGAGGTTCATGCAGATTCTCCTTCGTTCTTGATGAACTCGCGCGTACGGTTCTCTGGGACCCGTGGCCTCAGAGCCTGAATGACGCGCGCTCTTCCCTGCCTGAGCGGTGTTAGATCACCCCACAGGCGCTGGCACGTGACCTACCAGCTGGCCTTCTTGATGCCGGGAAGCTCGCCCTTGAGCGCAAGCTCGCGGAAGCAGACACGGCACAGGCCGAACTTACGGTAGACCGAGTGCGGACGGCCGCAACGCTGGCAACGCGTGTACTCACGCGTCGAGAACTTCTGCTTGCGCTGCTGCTTGACGATCATCGATGTCTTAGCCACTGATTACCTCCTAACAATGCATACCTGGCTCCGGCCCCGCCGCGCCAGGCGACGGAGCCGGATGCATTTGACTACTTCTTGAACGGGAAACCGAAGGCGTCGAGAAGGGCCTTGGCCTCTTCGTCGGTCTTCGCGGTGGTGACGATGGTGATGTCCATACCACGGGTGTGGTCGACGGAATCGAAATCAATCTCGGGGAAGATGAGCTGCTCGGTCACGCCCATGGAGAAGTTGCCACGGCCGTCGAAGCTCTTGGGGGAGATGCCGCGGAAGTCGCGGATACGCGGGATCGCCACAGCGGTGAGGCGATCGAAGAACTCCCACATGCGGTCGCCGCGGAGGGTGACCTTGGCGCCGATGGGCATACCGGCACGGAGGCGGAAGGACGCGATGGACTTACGAGCACGGGTGATCATCGGCTGCTGGCCGGTGATGGCGCGCAGGTCGCGCACAGCGCCGTCGATGGCCTTGGAGTCCGTGGCGGCCTCGCCAACACCCATGTTCACGACGATCTTCTCGAACTTGGGGATCTCCATGACGTTCTTGTACTGGAACTTCTCCTGCATAGCAGGCTTGACCTCGTTGAGGTACTTGGTCTTAAGACGCGGGACGTACTTCTCTTCAGCCATCTCTAAACTCCTTCTGGGGTTTTAAGCACGGGGCTTGGCCTCTTGGCAGAGTAGGTTTTCCCTGCTCATGCACTGGGTTGTCCTCGTGCCTCCTGCCGCAGCGGTACGCGCGAGGAGTCTCTCGCGGCACGCCGAATGGCCGGCAGGAGCCGGGCAATACGAGTCGGTATGATACGCGTTTGCGCAAGAAAATGCCAGACAAACTCGGGTTGTGGGCGATTTCCACAATTCGCGATTCCCGCATGACCGCAAAGCGCGCCACCATTTCTCCATAGAATATATGTGCAGTGGGTCAACCGCGTGAGGAACGCCCCTCCCCAGCTGGCTACCGCTCGGCGATAGGAAAAGGTCGCGTGCTTACGAGATGACGCACGAGGATATAATATCTTGGTACCAGTTGGGACTTTCACCCACCCCTTCCAACCGCAAAGGAGAAACTCATGGGTCTGTTCGACATGTTCAAGAAGAAGGAGCCCGCGGCCCCCGCCAAGCCCGCCTCCGTCTCCGCTACCGCTGCGCCCGACACGCTCTGCGCCCCGGCTAACGGCCGCGTCATCGCCATGACCGATGTGCCCGACCCCGTCTTCTCCGGCGAGGTGCTCGGCAAGGGTTGCGCCGTCTGGCCCGAGGACGACATCGTCTACGCCCCCGTCTCTGGTACCGTGACCGTCACCATGGGTCATGCCGTGGGTCTCTCCACCGACGACGGCGTCGAGGTCCTCGTGCACATCGGCGTCGACACCGTGAACCTTCAGGGCAAGGGCTTCACCGGCTACGTTAAGCAGGGCGACACCGTCAAGGCGGGCGACCCCGTCATCAAGATGGATCGCAATGTCATCAAGGAGGCCGGTTACCCCGACTGCGTCGTCCTCGCCGTCTCCAACACCGCCGAGTTCGCCGGCGTCGAGCTCGCGGTCGAGCCCGAGACCACCGTCACCGCCGGCACCCCCGTGGTTAAGGTCGTGCGTTAGCGCCTTTTCGCTCAAACGCATGCGCCCAAGCGCGCCCCTGCCCCTTCGCGCCCCGTGCGGAGGGGCTTTTTCTTGCCTCGAGCACACATAGTCACGGCAAAATCCAGATTTCTGCCGTACTAATCCCATGTGATGCTGGCACTTTGCTGTCCGCACCCTCAAAACGAACCTGTTTTGCTGTTACCATGTCGTGAAACACCCCATGACAAGGAAGTAACCTGTGACCGCAACCGATACCCACGCACCCTCTACATCGAGCGCACCCGCCGCGCAGCCCGAGCTCCTCGCCCCCGCAGGTGGCCCCGGCCCCTTTGCCGCTGCGCTTGCTGCCGGGGCGAACGCCATCTACTGCGGCATGGGGTCATTCAATGCGCGCCGTAAGGCCGAGAACTTCGACGATGATTCGTTTGAGGCGGCATGTCGCGCGGCGCATCTGGCCGGCGCACGCGTCTATGTGACAGTTAATATTGTCATCAAGCAGTCCGAGCTCGTCGATGCACTCGAGCTTGTCCAGCGCTGCACCCAACTCGGCGCGGACGCCTTCATCATCCAGGACTGGGGACTCTTTGCCGCCGTGCGCGCCCTTATGCCCAACGTAGAGACCCATATCTCCACGCAGGCCAACATCCACGATGCGCGCGGCACACGCTGGTGCCGTGATGCCGGCGCCGACCGCGTGACGCTCTCGCGCGAGCTTTCTGTTTCCGAGATAGCCCAAATCCACAACGCGGTTCCCGATATCGATCTTGAGGTCTTTGCGCATGGATCGATCTGCTTCAGCTATTCGGGCGTCTGCTTGCTCTCGAGCTTTGCCTGCGCCGGGCGCTCTGCCAATCGCGGCATGTGCGCACAGCCTTGCCGTTTGCCCTACGAGCTTGCCGATGAAAAGGGGCGCGTCCTTTCCGCCCCCGACCGTGGCCGCCCGCTCTGCCCGCGCGACAACAACACCTCGGAGATGCTCGACGCGCTTATCGCCGCCGGCGCCCACGCCCTCAAGCTCGAGGGCCGCATGAAGGCACCCGATTACGTCTATGCGGTGACCGATGCCTACCGCCGCGCACTCGACGATACCCTTGCCGGGCACGATGCCTCCCCCGCCGAGCACATCGACCGCGCGCGACAGCTCAAGCGCGCCTTTAACCGAGACTTCACCCACGCCTACCAAGACGGACGCTCGGACGACGACATGATGAGCTACGAGCGCTCCAACAACCGCGGACAGATTGTGGGCGAGGTCGTGGGATTCACACCGCGGCGCGCCCGCACCAAGGGAGAGTCCATGCGCGACGCCGCCCGCGGGGCACGCGGTATGGCGCGCATCCGGCTCGATGAGCCCGTCGGCAAAGGCGACCTGCTGGAGCTTCGCCACGACCGCGAGCCTGACCGCTTCCTCACCGGCCTTGTGCGCGCCGACGCCGATGCCGACTCTGTCATAGAGGTTGAGGTAGCCCGGCCCATGCCTGCTGGCTGCCGTGTGCGCCTCATCCGCAGCCAGCGCGCGCTCGACGTCGCTGCCGCGGCGCTCAAACGGCCCGTCCCGCGCAAGCGTCACGTGCACGCGCGCGTTATCGCACAACTCGGCGAGCCCTTTACGGTCGAGCTGTGGTGCGACGACGACCCCTCGCTTCGCGGGGTTGCCCACGGATTCACCGTCGAGGCCGCCCGCAGCCGCGCCGTCACGGCCGAGGACCTTATAGAGCATGTTGGCCGTATGGGCGCCTCACCGTTTGAGGCGATATCGTTCGATATCGAGCTCGACGAGGGCTGCGGCATGGGCTTCTCCGCCGTGCACCGCGTGCGCACCGAGGCCTGTGCCGCCCTTGAAGAGAGCATTCTCGCACCAAACCAGGCGCTCGCGGAGAACGTCAGCACCATCGACATTCCGCGCGAGACAGCCGCCCTCGTCCAAACGAGCAACCGCGGCAACGACGCGACGCTGCGCCCCAACGCGCCCGAGATCTGCGCGCTTGCCAGCACGTGGGAGATGGTCGAATCCGCCCGCAATGCCGGCGCAACGCGCATCTACGTCACAAGCGATGCCCTTGACGAGGCGGATATCGACCCTGCCCGCGCAGCTGAGCTCGGTATCGTCCCCGTACTCGACGATGTGTGCCGCGCCGCCGACCGCGAACGCCTCGACCGCTGGGTTCAGCCAGGTGCCTCCGTTGCCGTTGGCAACATATCGGAGCTTGCCCACGCCGTCGCATGTGGAGCGGTGCCCGAGGCGCGGTCCTGCATCCCCATCCACAACACGCTTTGCCGTGATTATCTTGCCAAACGGGGCATCGCAGGCTTTTGGCTCTCGCCCGAACTCACCCTCGCCGAGATTGAGGTACTTGTCCCTGGCTCCCCCGCCATCGCCGGCATCATGGTCTACGGGCGCCCGCGCGTGATGACCAGCGAGCACTGCATCCTGCAGGTGGCCGATGCCTGCTGCCACGACTGCACGCAGTGCCGCCTGCGCCGTCGGGCGCTCCACCTGCACAACATCGACGGCAAGGACTTCCCCGTCACGACCGACATCCATGGGCGCTCGCGGCTCTACACCGATCGCCCCGTAGACCTCACGCCCCAGATCCCCCAACTCATCCAGGCGGGCGTGGAGCGCCTTCTGATCGACGGAACATTGCTTGATGCCGATGAGCTCGCGCATCAGATCACCCGCGTTTGCCGCGCCCTCGACGCAGCGCAAAACGGACGTCGCCCTGCACCGCGCGAATCCGGTTCCTTCGCCGGCTGTCTGTTTGTGGGAGTCGACTAGCCATGAACGGCGCCTCGAACCCGTGCGTGCTGTACCGAAGCGATACCCTCATCGCTGTCGACAAACCCCAGGGCATCATCGTGCACGGCGACGGAACGGGAGCACCGACGCTCACCGATGCCGTGCGCGACCTCCTTCTTGCCGAGGGTACGGACGCCTCTCAAAGCGCCGCCCGCGAGCTTCAGTGCCTGCAGCGGCTCGACCGCGACACCTCGGGCATCGTTCTGTTCTCGCTTTCCAAACAGACCCAGGGCGCCTACGACCGACTCATCGCCGAGCATGCCATGGAGAAACGCTACCGAGCGCTCGTAGAGGGCAAGTTCCCGCGGGCGGCGCAAACCTACACCTGGCCCATCGGTCGTGATCGGCACGACGCGCGCAAGATGCGTGTCTCACGCACGGGAAAAACCGCAACGACTCATGCTTGCCGTCTGGAGCAGTATGCGGCAACCGCCCTTTTGGACGTGCGCATCGAAACCGGCCGCAAGCACCAGATTCGCGTGCACGTAAGCCACGCCGGTCACCCCATCGTGGGTGACGAGCTCTACGGGCGCCCGTATCCCAAAGGCCTCATGCTGCACGCGGCGGAACTCTCCTTCCGCGATCCGGTTACGGGCGAGCCCGTCGACATCTACTCGCCGCTCCCCCGCCGGTTTCGCGCTGCGGCGCTCCGCGCCGACGCTTCAAACTAACCTGTAGTCTCTTCCGCCAACAGCAAGCGCCCGCGCACGGAGAGCTCCTCCGTACGCGGGCGCTTGCATCGATGCAAAATCCCAACTATGCGCTATGCTTCGCTTTCGCTTTTGGCACCGGGCAGGATGAGGTTGAGCAGGATGCCGGCGAGGGCCGAGGTGGCCATGCCCGGCAGGGTGTAATCGCCCACGGGGATCGAGATGCCGCTCGTCTCCATGCCCACGCCCACAATGATGACGACAGACGCAATCATGAGGTTGCGGTTCACGTCGAAGTCGACCTTGTTCGACACGAGCATGCGCAGGCCGTTCGAGGCGATGAGACCAAAGAGCAAAAGGCACACGCCGCCCATGACGGGGCCGGGAATCGACTGGATGAGCGCGGCGAGCTTGGGGCAGAAACCGCCGATGACGAGCGCAAAGCCGCCCGCATACCAGAAGATCTGCGTCGAGTACACACGCGTAACGCTCATGACGCCGATGTTTTCGGCATAGGTGGTCGTCGGAGGACCGCCGAGGAAGCCGGAGATCATCGTGGAGATGCCGTCACCGGCAAGCGAGCGCGGAAGCATCTGACGGTAGTCCTTACCCACGATCTCGCCAACGGCCAAGAGGTGGCCAATATGCTCGATCACCACAACGACGGCGACCGGAGCCACAAGCGCGATGGCGCCCATGTCAAAGCGCGGAGCCGAGATGTTGGGCAGACCGATCCAGGCGGCATCGAGCACCGGCGCAAAGTCGACGAGCCCGAGCGGCAGCGACACCACATAGCCGACGATAATGGCGAGCAGCACCGGGATGGTACCAAAGATGCCGCCCATACTCGAGAACACGACCGCAGCCACGAGCGTGATCGCCGCCACGATGGCCCCGAGGCCAAAGAACACGGTAGAACCGTCGGCAAGGTCGGTCATGAACGCCATGTCGACTGCCGTAGCAGACAGGCCGACACCGATGACGACCATAACCGATGCGACGAGGACCGGCGGCAGCAGGCGATCGAGCCAGCCGGTGCCTACAAGGCGGATGATGCCCGCCACCACGAGGAACACCATACCGGCGACCACAACGCCGGACATGGCGGCGTCGAGGCCCTGCGTGGCGCCCACGGCGAGGATGGGACTGATGAAGGCAAACGAGCTTCCGAGGTAGCTCGGAATCTTGTTGCCCGTCACCAAGAGGTAGCAAATGGTGCCGATACCCGAGCACATGATCGCCACGTTGGGGTCGAGCCCGGTCAGAACCGGAACGAGCACCGTCGAGCCGAACATGCTCATCATGTGCTGGATGCCGAGCGGAATCGCACGCGCGACCGACACGCGGTCGTCGACGCCGATAACCTCTCTCTCATGCTTGGCCATGAAACTCCTTTCAAAAAACCCCGGCCGCAATCGCATGCAGCCGGGGTCTTGTTAGTACATCGTACGAAAGCCGATTTAGAACTCGGCGCCGCACTTCTTGCAGATGCGGATGGCGGTGCGGTGACCGTCAAGCTCGCCCTGCTTGTGACCAACGCGGGTCGCCTGGCCGCACTTGGGGCAGACGAGCATGGCGTTGGAGGCGTCAAACTTGGCCTCCTGCGGCACGATGCCGCCGGTCTGGTTCTGCTGGTTGGCGCGGACGGCCTTCTTCACGATGGCAACGCCCTCAACCTTGATCTTGCCCTCAGCCGGATAGGCGCGGAGCACAACACCCTGCTTGCCGCGATCCTTGCCGGAGAGAATCTTGACGGTGTCGCCCTTCTTGATGGACATACCCATAGCTGCTCTCTCCTTTCTGTTACAGGGTCTCGGGAGCAAGCGAGACGATCTTCATGTACTTCTTGTCGCGGAGCTCACGCGCCACGGGCCCGAAGATACGGGTGCCGACGGGCGAACCGTCGTTGTTGATGACGACGGCAGCGTTGTCGTCGAAGCGGATGTAGGAGCCGTCCTTGCGGCGGATCTCCTTGACCGTACGGACGACGACGCACTTCACGACGTCCTTCTTCTTGACGTTCGCGCCAGGGGTCGCCTCGATGACGGAAGCAACGAACACGTCGCCAATGCCTGCATAGCGGCGCTTGGAGCCACCGAGCACCTTGATGCAGCGCACCTTGCGCGCACCGGAGTTATCGGCGACGTTCAGCACGGTTTGCATTTGAATCATGGTAGTTCCTCCGAACTTAGGCCGGTGAGAGGTGCGCTCGCACACTCGCGGTGCACGTCACCGGCATGAACGTAGCGAAAAGCTTACTTGGCGCGCTCGATGATCTCGACCAAGCGCCAACGCTTCATCTTGGACAGAGGACGGGTCTCCATGACGCGAACCTTGTCGCCGACACCGGCCGTGCACTCCTCGTCATGAGCGTGAAGCTTCTTGGTGGTGGTCATCATCTTGCCGTACTTGGGGTGACGCTTGCGCTCCGTGGTCTGGACAACGATGGTCTTGTTGCCCGAGATGGAGACGACGACGCCCTGACGGACCTTGCGCTGGTTGCGCGTAGTGTCACTCATGTTCTCTCCTTGAGATCTACTCGGTCGCAGCGGCCTTCTCCGCTGCGATTTCGCGGGCGCGCTGCTCCGTGAGGATACGGGCGATGTCCTTCTTCACGGTCTTGACGCGGGCGGTGTTGTCCAGCTGGCTGGTGGCCATCTGGAAGCGAAGGTTGAAGAGCTCGGCTCGGGTTTCCTTCAGCTTTTCTGCGAGCTGATCGTCAGAGAGCTCACGAATCTCTGCGGGCTTCATTAGTTCTCCTCCCCGTCCTGATTAGCGCGGGTAACGATCTTGGTCTTGATGGGCAGCTTGTGCTGCGCAAGGCGCAGGGCCTCGCGGGCGATCTCCTCGGAGACACCCGAGATCTCGAACATGATGCGGCCCGGCTTGACGACGGCAACCCACTCCTCCGGGTTACCCTTACCAGAACCCATGCGGGTCTCCGCCGGCTTCTTGGTGATGGGCTTGTCGGGGAAGATGGTGATGTAGACGCGACCACCACGACGCATATAGCGGGTCATGGCGACACGGGCGGCCTCGATCTGACGGTTGGTGATCCAGTGGGCCTCGAGAGCCTTGAGACCGTAGTCACCGAAATGCAGCACGGTGTTACCCTTGGCCTGGCCCTTCATGGAGCCACGCTGCACCTTACGGTGAAGAACACGCTTAGGGGCAAGCACTACTGACCCCTCCTCTCGGAGTTACGGCGACGGGGGCGACGCTCGCCCTCGAGCGCAGGGTTGGGAACGGGCTGGCCGGGGAGCTTCTCGCCCAGGTAGATCCAGACCTTCACGCCGCAGGCACCCATGGTGGTGTGCGCAACGGACGTGCCGTAGTCGATCTTGGCGCGCAGGGTGTGCAGCGGCACGCGACCCTCGCGGTACCACTCGCGACGACCCATCTCGGCGCCGCCGAGACGACCGGAGCACTGGATACGGATGCCCTTGGCGCCCGCCTTGGAAGCGGACTGAACGGCCTTGCGCATAGCGCGACGGAAGGCGACACGGCCCTCGAGCTGCTCAGCGATGGACTGAGCAACGAGGTTGGCGTCGAGCTCGGGGCGCTTGATCTCGATGACGTCGACCGAGAGCTGGCCCTTGGTGACACCGGCGACGCGCTCGAGCTCACCGCGGAGGGTGTCGATCTCGGAGCCCTTCTTGCCGATGACGATGCCCGGGCGGGCGGTGTAGATGATGACCTTCACCTTGTCGCCGGCACGCTCGATCTCCACGCGGGAGACGGCAGCGCGAGCGAGGCGCTTGGCGACGAACTTGCGGATCTCAAGGTCGTTGCCAAGAGTCTTGGCGTAGTCCTTGTCAGCGAACCAGCGGGAGCGCCAGTTCTCGGTGATGCCAAGACGGAAGCCGGTGGGATAGACTTTCTGACCCATGGCGCTTTACGCCTCCTTTCGAGGAGCGACGACGATGGTGATGTGGCTCATGCGCTTAAGGATGCGCGAAGCGGAACCCTTGGCGCGCGGGCGGATGCGCTTGAGCGTCGGGCCCTCGTCGACATAGGCGGCAGCGACCACGAGGTCGTCGGCGCGCATGCCGTTGTTGTGCTCGGCGTTGGCCACAGCGGAGCGCAGAACCTTCTCCACGTCCACGGCGACAGCGCGCTCGCAGAAGTGAAGGATGTCGAAGGCCTGGGCCACGGACTTGCGGCGGATGAGGTCGACCACGAGGCGAGCCTTGGACGGAGACACGCGCACGTACTTAGCGACGGCGCGAACCTCGCGGGTCTCGGTATCGGTAGCTTTAGTTGCCATAGATTAGAAACCCCCTACTTGGCCTTGTGGCCACGGAACGTACGGGTGGGCGCGAACTCACCGAGCTTGTGACCAACCATGGACTCGGTGACGTACACGGGGACGTGCTTGCGACCGTCGTGAACAGCGATCGTGTGACCGACCATCTCAGGGAAGATGGTGGAAGCGCGCGACCAGGTCTTCACGACGTCCTTCTTGCCAGCCTCGTTCATCGCGATGATACGCGAGAGCAGGCGAGCTTCTACGAACGGCCCCTTTTTGAGACTTCTGCTCATAAGTCGTTATCTCCTAATTCTCGGTATCGACTACTTCTTGCGACGACGGATGATGAGGCTATTCGACGTCTTCTTCTTCTTGCGCGTACGATAGCCCTTCGTCGGCTTGCCCCACGGGGTAACAGAGGGACGACCAGAGGTGTGGTTCTTGCCCTCGCCACCGCCGTGCGGGTGGTCGACCGGGTTCATGACCGTACCACGGACCGTCGGACGCACGTTCATGTGGCGCTTACGACCGGCCTTGCCGATGACGATGTTGGCGTGATCGGCGTTGCCGACCTCACCCACGGTGGCGCGGCAGGTGATGAGCACGCGGCGCATCTCGGAGCTCGGCATGCGGAGGATGGCGTACTTGCCCTCCTTGCCCATGAGCTGGCAGGCGGTGCCGGCCGAACGGGCGATGGCAGCGCCCTTGCCGGGCTGGAACTCGATCGCGTGGATGAGCGTACCCACGGGGATCTCGGAAAGCGGAAGGGCGTTACCCGGCTTGATGTCGGCGCCCTCGCCGGAGACGACGGTGTCGCCCACGGTCAGGCCCTTGGGGGCGAGGATGTAGCGCTTCTCGCCGTCCACATAGTGGAGAAGGGCGATGCGGGCGGAGCGGTTGGGGTCGTACTCGATGGTAGCGACCTTGGCCGGCACGCCGTCCTTGTTGCGCTTGAAATCGATGCGACGGTAGCGGCGCTTCACGCCACCACCCTGATGACGCACAGTGATGCGGCCGTTGTTGTTGCGGCCGGCCTTCTTGGGCAGCGGCTCGAGAAGCGACTTCTCGGGCGTGGTGCAGGTGATCTCGGCAAAGTCGGAGATCGTCTGCCAGCGGCGGCCCGCGCTGGTCGGCTTAAGGTGCTTTACAGCCATTACCTATCCCTTTCATCTCTATCCGCTCGCCACCGCATCAGGGATTCGGGGTTTCCCCCGGGGTGCGGTGACACCGGATTACCACGGTACCGGGCGGCTCTATGTTATGCGCCCGGAACCTCAACTCTCCGCCTCCCTTTCGGGAGGCTGAGAACCTTACCTGCGATCTTCTAGGCCTGGTTGCCGAAGATCTCGATCGTCTCGCCCTCTTTGAGGGTGACAACGGCCTTCTTCCACTGACGCGTATAGCCGGCGATGTAGCGCACGCGCTTCTTCTTCGGCTTCACGTTGATGGTGTTGACAGACTCGACCTTCACCGAGAAGAGCTCCTCGATGGCGTCCTTGATCTGGTACTTGTTCGCGCCGCGAGCGACCTCGAACGTGTACTTGTTCTGCTCCATCAGATCGTAAGAGCGCTCAGAAACGATGGGGCGGATGATGATGCTGTGGGCGTCCATTTAAGCAAGCACCTCCCCAAAGTGAGCGGCAACGTCGGCGGGCATGAGGATGGCGCCGTTGTTGAGGATGTCGTAGGTGTTGGCCTCATCCGGCGTGATGATGAATGTACGCGGGATGTTGCGGAAGGACAGGTAGGCGTTGATATCGTCCTCGCGAACGATGATCGTAAGACGCTTGCCCTCGAGGCCGAGGTTCTTGAGGAGCGCGACGGCGGCCTTGGTGGACGGCTTCTCGAAGCCGTAGTCGTCGACGAGCACGAGCTCGTTGTCGCGGACCTTCGCGGAGAGCGCGGAGCGCATAGCGAGCTTGACCTCTTTGTTGTTCATACGCTTAGCGTAGGAACGGGGCTTCGGGGCGAAGACGACGCCACCGTGACGCCACTGGGCGGCACGGATGGAGCCCTGACGAGCACGACCGGTGCCCTTCTGGCGCCAAGGCTTCTTGCCGCCACCGGAGACCTCAGAGCGGCCCTTGGCCGACTGGGTACCGGCGCGCCAGCAGGCCTGCTGGCACTTCACGATGTGATGCATGACGTGGATGTTCGGCTCGATGCCGTACACCTCAGCGGAGAGCTCGGCCTCGGCGACCTTCTTGCCCTCGCTGTTCTTGACTTCAAACTTAGCCATTTTCTGTGTTCTCCTTGGTATGACGTGGCTTACGTACTGTCGATAGCGTTTACGCCATACGGATGGCGACCAGAGCGTTCTTGCCGCCAGGGACAGCGCCCTTGACGAGCATGAGGTTCTGCTCGGCATCGATGCGGACAACGGAGAGGTTCTTCACGGTCACGCGCTCGTTACCCATGTGACCGGCCATCTTAACGCCCTTGAGGACGCGTGCGGGGTAGGCGCACTGGCCGATGGAGCCGGGGTGACGCTTGAAGTGCGAACCATGGGTCATAGGACCGCGGCGCTGACCCCAGCGCTTAATACGACCCTGGAAACCCTTACCCTTGGAGGTACCGATAACGTCGACCTTGGCGACATCGGCAAAGTCAGCGACAGTGACGGTCTCGCCGACCTTGTGCTCCTCGCCGTTCTCGACGCGGACCTCGCGGAGGTAGCGAACGGGCTCGACGCCGGCCTTGTCGAAGTGACCCTTCATGGGCTTGTTCACGCGCTTGGCCTTGATGTTGCCGAAACCGATCTGGACGGCATCGTAGCCGTCGGTCGCCTGAGTTTTAACCTGCGAGACGGCGCAGGGGCCTGCCTGGATGACGGTGACGGGCACGACGTTATCGTCGTCATCCCACACCTGGGTCATCCCGATCTTACGGCCGAGAATCATGCTGATCATTCAATGATCCTAACCCTCTGTGGTCTTGGGACCATGTGGGCGCCCCTTGCGCTCACCCCCAGCGGACCACTCCTTACGAGCGTGTCCCATAGTTTGCGGTTCTCCTCACTCGGCACCCGCGCAACCCATTTAAGCAGGCACTTTGTATCGGCAGAATCCTCCCTATGAAGGCACGATTGATTAGTATACACGCCTCCGGGCGTGTTCATAGCGTCTACATATTGAAATTTGCAGGTCAATGCCACTGTGAGAGATTCTGTATGGGGCTCCACCGTATTCCCTCCAGAGATGCGCGTCGCGGAATCTCTGGAGGGAATACGGTGGAGCCCTACCCGTTAACCTCTAACACGGCATCCCGCAATTATGCGAAGCCGATATGCCTTAAATCCGTTCCTATAACAGCAAGAACCCCTCGGTTTACTAAGCCAATGTTTCGCGAAGCGCACATTGGCGTGCAAACCGAGGGGCTCCTCGATGCGTATGTGACCTATCGACTAAGGCTTAGAGCTTGATGTCGATGTCCACGCCCGCGGGGAGGTCGAGACGCATGAGCGAGTCGACGGTGCCCGAGGTGGGGTCGAGGATGTCGATGAGGCGCTTGTGGGTGCGCATCTCGAACTGCTCACGGGAGTCCTTATCCACGTGCGGAGAGCGGATGACCGTGTAGAGGTTGCGCTCGGTGGGCAGCGGAATGGGGCCCGAGACGCGGGCGCCGGTCTTCTGAGCGGTGTCGACGATGAGCTTCGCCGACTGATCCACGACCTCGTGATCATAGCCCTTGAGGCGGATCCTGATCTTCTGGCTAGGCAATGTTACCTCCAATGTGTGCGCGAGGCTTCCTCGCGGCGGTTCCTATAGTGCGAGAGAGGCCTTACGCGTTGCCGCCGGCCTTGGCGATGACCTCGTCGGTGATCGACTTGGGCGCGGGCTCGTAGCAGTCAAACTGCATGGTGTAGCTCGCGCGGCCCTGGGTCTGGGAGCGAAGGTCGGTAGCATAGCCGAACATCTCGCCCAGCGGCACCTTGGCGCGGATGACCTTGTTGCCGGAGCGGTCGTCCATGCCCTCGATCTTGCCGCGACGGCCGGACAGGTTGCCCATGACGTCGCCCATGTACTGCTCGGGGGTCTCGACCTCAACGGCCATCATCGGCTCGAGCAGGATCGGGTCGGACTTCTTGAGGGCGTCCTTGATCGCCATGGAGCCGGCGATCTTGAAGGCGGCCTCGGAGGAGTCGACCTCGTGGTAGGAACCGTCGAAGAGGGTCACCTTGACGTCGACAACGGGGTAGCCCGCGATGACGCCGGTCTCGAGCGCCTCCTGGATGCCCTTGTCGATCGAGGGGATGTACTCCTTCGGCACGACACCGCCGACGATGGCGTTGACGAACTCGTAGCCGAAGCCCTCCTCCATCTTCTCGAGCTTGATGACGGCGTGGCCGTACTGGCCGCGACCGCCGGACTGACGCACGAACTTGCCCTCGGCGCGCTCGACGTCGTGACCCGGAGCCTCACGATAGGCAACCTGGGGCTTACCGACGTTGGCCTCGACCTTGAACTCGCGCAGAAGACGGTCGACGATGATCTCGAGATGCAGCTCGCCCATGCCGGCGATGATGGTCTGGCCGGTCTCGTGGTCGGTGCGGACCTGGAAGGTCGGGTCCTCCTCGGCGAGCTTGGCAAGCGCCATGGACATCTTGTCCTGCTCGGCCTTGGTCTTGGGCTCGACAGCGACGTCGATAACCGGATCGGGGAACTCCATGGACTCGAGGATGATCTCGTGGCCCTCCTCGCAGAGGGTGTCACCGGTGGTGGTGTTCTTGAGGCCCACGGCGGCGAGGATGTCGCCGGTGGAGGCGCCGTCAACGTCGATACGGTCGTTGGCGTTCATCTCGAGAATGCGGCCGAAGCGCTCGCGCTGGCCGTTGGTAGCGTTCACCACGTAGGAACCGGAGTCGATGTGACCGGAGTACACGCGGAAGAACGTGAGCTTACCGACGAACGGATCCGTAGCGATCTTGAAGGCGAGCGCGGAGAAGGGCTCATCGTTGGAAGCCTTGCGGGTGTCGGCCTCGCCGGTCTTGGGGTTGGTGCCCTCCACCGGGGGAACGTCGAGCGGGCTCGGGAGGTAGTCGACAACTGCGTCGAGGAGCTCCTGAACGCCCTTGTTCTTGTAGGCGGAGCCCACGAGAACGGGGTTGAGCTCGTTGGCGAGAACGCCGGCGCGGATAGCGGCCTTGAGCTTCTCGACCGGAATCTCGGCCTCCTCGAGAATCATCTCCATGAGCTCGTCATCGTAGTTGGAAGCGGCGTCGAGGAGCTCCTCGCGCTTCTCAGCAGCG
>CASELS010000011.1 GCA_949288855.1 uncultured Collinsella sp.
GTCCTCGAGCGCATCTGCTCGAGCGCGTGCGGCCTCGGCGCGATTGAACCGCTTGAGCGATGTGAGGGCTGCCGCATCACCGGCGAGGCAGATGATGATGAGGACGAGTATTACGGCGTAGACAACGGGAAGGGCCTTGCGGTACGTCATAAGCAAAAACGTCGCCTGCGCTACAAAGATGAATTGCGTGAAGAAGAAGATGAGGTACGGGCGAGGGCGCACGGCTTGTTCCGTTTGCTCGGGCGTGCCCGGCGCGCTGGCGGGGCGGAGTATGCGGCGAGCAAGATAGGCGAGGATACGTCCGCCAATGAGCATGCCGCCAATGTTTACGATGCGTATAGCAAGAACCTCAATGCTCAGGGCGTCGCGGCTGAGCTCCCAGCCCGCATACACGAACACGATGCCAAAGCACACCTCGAGCGTAAATTGGAGGAACAGTATAAGAAAGCCGCAGATAAAACGCTGCCAATACGGCCCCGACCAAAATAGGAGCGGCAGTAGCACATAATTTCCGATGAACCCTACGATATTCCAAAGGTTCATGGTGGTGGGACTGGCGAGTACGAAGGCAAAGATTGGAACGACGCCCACCATGAGCGCCATAAAAAGGCCGGGCCGCCGCATGGGCAGCATCCACTGGGCGATGGTTCCAACAGCGGCGTTGACGCCCAGAAGCGTGATGACGTTAAGAATCTCCAGGAGCATGGCGCTACCGCATGGCGTGCCGGATGCGGAGATGGGCAAAAAGCGCGTCGCGCACACCAGCACGCATGCGGCGGCTCACGGGGACCTCCTCGCCTCCGATGAGCGTGAGTGAGGAGGCGCCAAGCGAGGTCACGGCGTCGAGGTTGACGGCAAAGCTCTGGTGGCAGCGCACAAAGCGAGCGGGGAGCTCGCCCAGCAGCGCGGCGAGCCGGCCGTAGACCTCAAATGTGTCGCGTGCGGTGTGCACATGCACCACATGGAGCTTGCTCTCCAGATAGCGGATCTCGGCGGGGCGCACAATGCGCTCGGAGCCTTTGAGACGAAAACAGAGTGCCTCGTCGTTGGTGTGCTCCCTCGCGGCGAGCGCAAGCGTGAGCGCATAGGCGACGTCGTCGCGTCGGAACGGCTTGGCGAGGTAGGCAACGTGCGGCGTGCGATAGACCTTCGTGTGGAAGGTATCGTAGCCGCTCGTGTAGACAATCTGCGTGGCGGGACGGTGGGCGAGGAGCTGCTCGACAAGGTCGATGCCCGTTTGATCTGCACCCGCCGGGGCATTGTCTGCCGTGTTGGGGCTTGGCGCCGGTTCGGTAAGCACAATGTCTATAAAGGCGATGTCGGGCTCGTAGCCGTCGATGATGCTACCGATGAGCTCGGAGGCGGACGTGAAACAGCTCACGGCAAAGCTCGTCGGCACGCCATCGGTGCACCCGACGATGTCGGTCGTGCCCGCGCGCACAGAGAACGTCTCCACGAGCGCGGCGAGGGTGGCGGCAGCCTCGGGCTGATCGTCTAGTATGGCGACAGAAACCATGGCATCCCCTCTCGACGGCGTCTCAAAAGCGCATTATACGCATGCCGTGTTTCGTGACCGATTTCGTGCGGCGAGATTGCCGAATATGTTGCGATATTGACCGAATCTGACGCTTGGGGAAGCGGAGCTGCGCGATATAGGGGGTTACCGTACGGGCACGTTGCCATCGCGTGACCAGCAGGCAAGACGGTACGCCCGCGCGCATCGCTTAACTATAATGGTACGGATTGCTTAAGCTCAGGAAGGAGCGCCCATGGCACTCACCCAAGAAGACGTGCGCGGCATTGCCGACTATGCGCGAATCGCCCTCGAGGGCGAAGAGCTCGCTCAAATGACGGCGTACATGAACGACGCCGTGGCGATGCTCGAGCCCGTGCTCGCCTACAACCTGCCCGATGTGGAGCCCACGTTCCATCCCATCGGAGACCTTTCAAACGTTATGCGCAACGACGCGGTGGCGCCCGTGCGCGACCTTTCGCGCGACGCAGCGCTTGGCAATGCCCGCTCGACGCGCGGCGACAGCTTCCGTGTTCCTTCGATTTTGGGGGAGGGCGAGGCATGATGGCGCGTTCCTTTGACACCCTTACTGCCGCCGAGATTGCGGCGGGCATCGCGGCGGGCGATTTTTCTGCTGCCGAGGTGTGCGTGGCGGCGCTTGACGCCATTGCAGCGCGTGAGCCCGAGGTCCAAGCGTTTTTGCAGGTAACGCCCGAGCTGGCGCAGGATGTCGCGGCGCGTATCGACGCGGCGCGCGCTGCGGGCGAGGCGCTGCCCCCGCTTGCGGGCGTGCCGGTTGCCATCAAGGACAACATGAATCTCACGGGCACGCGTACGACCTGCGCCTCCCGCATGCTCGAGACCTACGAGTCGCCCTACACCGCCACCTGCGTGGCGCGCATGCTTGCGGCGGGCTGCATCCCCGTGGGCAAGGCCAACATGGACGAGTTTGCGTTTGGTTCCTCGACGGATAGCTCGGCGTATCACCCCACAAACAACCCATGGGACACCGCGCGTGTGCCGGGCGGTTCCTCGGGCGGTTCGGCCGCGGCGGTCGCTGCGGGCATGGTGCCCCTCTCGCTCGGCTCCGACACCGGCGGCTCGATTCGCCAGCCGGCCGCGCTCTGCGGCATCGTGGGCATGAAGCCCACCTACGGCGCGGTTAGCCGCTACGGCGTGGTCGCCTTTGGCAGCTCTCTTGACCAGGTGGGTCCCTTTGGCCGTACGGTCGAGGACGTGGCGCTTGCCATGGATGCGCTCGTGGCGGGTGGCCGCGATGCGTACGATTCCACCTCGCAGGAGGTCGCACCCGCTTTTGCCGTGGCGGTCGCTGCGGCGGGCGAGGGCCTTGCCGGCGTGCGCATTGGCATGGTGCCTGCCTTTATGGAGGCCGAGGGCCTCACGCCCGAGGTGCGCCGTGGCGTCGAGCGCGCCGCGCAGACCCTGGCGGATGCCGGGGCCACGATCGTTGAGGTGGACCTCCCGCATGTTGATGCCGCTATCGCCGCCTACTACGTGATTGGACCCGCCGAGGCGTTCTCTAACCTCGCGCGTTTTGACGGCATCCGTTACGGATACCAGGAGCCGGGTTGCACCAACCTTGCGACGCAGAGTGCGCTCTCTCGCGCGCATGGGTTTGGCGACGAGGCCAAGCGCCGTCAGATGCTCGGCGCTTATCTGCTCTCGAGCGGTGTCTACGACACCTATTACTACGCCGCTCAGAAGGCACGCACCCTCATCACGGCCGACTATAACGCGGCGTTTGCGCAGGTGGATGCGATTCTCATGCCGGCCACCCCGCATGCGGCGTTCCGCCACGGCGAGATCAGCGACCCCACGCAGATGTATCTTTCCGACATGTACACCATCTCGCTCAACATCGCCGGCAACGGTGGCATCGTGGTGCCGGTGGGGCTTGGCGAGGACACGGGCCTGCCCATGGCGGCGCAGCTCGTGGCCCCTGCCTTTGCCGACGAGCGCCTCGTGACCTACGCGGCCGCGATCGAGCGCGGTCTTGCCAACGGCAGCAACAGCGCGTCGGTTCTGGGCGTGGCGCCCGCCTTTGCGGGGAAGGGGGGTGAGCTTCGATGAAGGAGCTCAACGAGGTTCTTCAGGATTGGGAGGCCGTGATCGGCCTCGAGATTCACACCGAGCTCACGGCGCTCGACACCAAGATGTTCTGCAACTGCAAGCTCACGCACGATGACGAGCCCAATACGCACGTCTGCCCCGTCTGCCTGGGCCTTCCGGGTGCGCTTCCCGTGCCCAACAAGCGTGCGATCGAGAGCATCGTGAAGGCGGGTCTCGCCACCAACTGCGAGATTCAGAAGCACTCGATGTTCTACCGCAAGCACTACTTCTATCCGGATATGGCAAAGAACTTCCAGACCACGCAGGGTCCGGTTGCCTTCTGCATGCATGGGCATCTGGATCTTGAGGTCACCGGTCGAGGCGCCGAGGAGCGCCCCGCGTGCGCCTTCGGCGAGGCGGAGGCGGCGAGCTTGGCCTCGGCTTCCGCCGGTGCGGTCGGCCTTTCCGCTGACCTCTCCCGCATGGCGGGGGAGAAGGCCGAGGGTGCCTCCGATGAAGGCGCGCTCGCGGGCCTCTCATCTTACGACACCGCCGCGCTCGCCACGGCAAAGCGTCATGAGGACGGCTCCTACACCGTGCCCATCCGCATCCTGCGCATCCATATGGAGGAGGATGCCGCCAAGATGGTGCACGTGGGTGGCGAGGAGGGCCGCATTGGCGGCGCTGCCGAGTCGCTCATCGACTACAACCGCTGCGGCACGCCGCTCATCGAGCTTGTTACCGAGCCCGACCTGCGCACGCCCGAGGAGGCGCGCCTCTTTATGGAGAAGCTCCGCCGCATCTTTGTGACGCTCGGCATCTCGGACTGCTCCATGGAGAAGGGTTCCATGCGTTGCGACGGCAACGTGAGCCTGCGTCGCCGCGGCGACACCACGCTCGGCACCAAGACTGAGCTCAAGAACCTCAACTCGTTCAAGGCGCTGCACGACGGTCTTGCGTATGAGATCTGCCGTCAGGCCGAGGTGCTTGAGGAGGGTGGCGAGATCTACCAGGAGACCCGTCACTGGGAGCCCAGCCGCAAGCGCACCGTAGTCATGCGCACCAAGGAGACGGCGGACGACTACCGCTTCTTCCCCGATCCCGACCTCGCGCCGTTCGATTTGACGGACGAGTTTATCGCCCACTGCGCGGCGGAGATTCCCGAGCTGCCGGATGCCAAGCGCGACCGCTACCAGCTCGACTTTGGTATCAAGCGCGCCGACGCCGAGCAGATTGCCGGCGATCCCGCAGGTGCGGACTTCTTTGAGGAGGCTGCCGCGGGGCTTACCGGCAAGGCGGCGCAGACGGTCGCCAACCTCATCGTGAATGAGCTCACCGGCTACGTGAACGCGGCGGGCGCGGATGTGACCCTTGTCACGTGCGGCATCACTCCGGCGCAGGTCGCTTCTCTTGCGCGCCTGCTTGCCGAGGACGCCATCAGCTCCAACCAGGGACACGAGGTCTTTACCCTTATGGCGAAAACCGGCGACGACCCCGCCAAGATCGTGGACGAGCGCGGCATGCGCCAGGTGAGCGATACCGGCGCCCTGCAGGAGATTGTCGACGCGGTGCTCGCGCGTTGCGAGGACCAGGCCCAGCAGTATCGCGACGGCAACCAGAAGGTCCTCGGATTCCTTGTGGGCCAGTGCATGAAGGAGAGCCGCGGCAAGGGCAACCCCAAGCTTTTCAACGAGTTGCTGCGCGCATCGCTCTCGTGACGGAGGGCTCAGCTTCGCGATTTATTCCGTTGATGCTCTACATCTGCCCGCCCACCGATGTGTCAACTTGTCTGAACAAGTAGCGTGTTAGGCTACCCCTAGGTATAGCAGCAAGCGCACGAGCCCTCGGCTGCAGAGGGTTCGTGCGCCATCGCAAAGGGGGATGCGTATGCGCAAAGCCGGTGTTCTAATGCCCATCACGTCTCTGCCGAGCCCGTGGGGCGTTGGCACGATGGGTGCCGAGGCGCGGTCGTTCGTCGATTTTCTTGCACAGGCGGGTGTAGCTGTGTGGCAGATCTTGCCGCTCGGGCCTACCAGCTTTGGCGACTCGCCCTATCAGTCCTACTCGTCGTTTGCGGGCAACCCCTATCTCATCGACCTCGATGACCTCGCAGCGGAGGGCCTGCTAGAAGAGGCGGAGTACGCCGGGCGCGACTGGGGGAGCGACCCCGTGAACGTCGACTACGGTGCGCTCTATCGCGAGCGTTTTGACGTGCTCTCCTGTGCGGTGGCGCGCCTCTCTGCGAATGCCCCCGCCGAGCTCGAGGCTTTTTGCGACCGCGAGTCGGCGTGGCTCGAGGACTACGCGCTCTTCATGGCGCTTAAGCGCGCGCACGGCGGCGCTCCGTGGAACATGTGGGAAGACGATATTCGCCTGCGCGAGCCCGCGGCGCTCGAGCGTGCCCGCGCTGAGCTCGCCGACGAGATCGCCTTCTGGAAGGGCGTGCAGTACCTGTTCTTCCTCCAGTGGGGCCGCCTCAAGGGCTACGCGCACACGGCCGGTATCGAGATTATGGGCGACCTGCCCATCTACGTTGCCGAGGACAGCGTAGAGGTCTGGGCGCATCCGCAGGAGTTCCAGCTCGACGAGAACCTGCGTCCCATCGAGGTCGCGGGATGCCCGCCGGACGGTTTCTCGGCCACCGGTCAGCTCTGGGGCAACCCGCTCTTTGATTGGGAGCGCATGAAAGAGGACGGTTACCGCTGGTGGATCGGCCGCATTGCGCATCAGTACAAGTTCTACGACATCCTGCGTATCGATCATTTCCGCGGGTTTGACTCCTACTACGCCATTCCCGCCGGCAACACCACGGCGGCGGGCGGTCGCTGGCGCGAGGGGCCGGGCATCGGCTTTTTCCAGGCGGTGGAGGAGCGCTTGGGGCCCCGCCCGATCGTGGCCGAAGACCTGGGCTTCCTCACGCCGTCGGTGCACAAGCTTCTTGCGGATACGGGGTATCCGGGCATGAAGCTTTTGCAGTTTGCCTTCGATAGCCGCGATGGCGGCTCCGACGAGTACCTGCCTTTTGTGTATCCGACCAACAGCGTTGCCTACATTGGCACGCACGACAACGACACCGCACTCGGTTGGCTCGAGACGGCGCCTGCTGAGGACACCACGGCGGCGCGCGCCTATCTGGGGCTCAACGCCGAGGAGGGCGAGGGCTGGGGCCTCATGCGCGGTATTTTGGCGAGCCCTTCTGATCTTGCCGTTCTGCTCATGCAAGATCTTCTGGGTTTGGGGACCGAGGCGCGCATCAACACGCCTTCCACGCTCGGCGGCAACTGGACGTGGCGCGCGCTTCCCGGCTTTGCGACCGATGAGCTTGCCCAGAAGCTTCACGACAAGCTTGCGCTTTACCGGAGACTCCCACCGCAGGTGGAGGTGGCCGAGGCAATCTAGGTTCATTTGGGGACGGGTTCATTTCGTGCAGTGGGTTGCACATTTCTGCTCCTTTGGGGACGGGGTCGTTTCGCGCAATACTGCGGAGCGGCCCCGTCCCCTCCGTCATCAGTGGCTGTGCGTCTTGCATGGCACGCTTCGACCCCGTCCCCAAACGGCCCTCAAATGGTTGGCAGCCCTTCGCATTTTGTTTCCTGGGCGTTTCCGACTGATAACCACTTTATTTCAATAAAGTGCCAAATGACCCTTCCCGCCCCTGCACGCACTCCAGCGAGCTAAAGTACCGATTACTCTGGTATTAGGGAAGGAGAACCACTATGTCCATGGCAGAGATTTCCAGAAGGCGTTTCGTCCAGGCGTTCGGCGCCGTTGCGGCCACGAGCACGTTTGCGCTCGCCGGCTGCGGTGCCCAACGCGCGAGCGAGGGCGGCGGCGGTAGCGCGGCTGCCGAGGGCGGCATCGCCGACACCATCACCTTTGCCCAGGGCGCCGATCCCCGCGGCCTCGACCCCGCGTACGTGGATGACGGCGAGTCCGCAAAGGTCATGTCCAACATCTACGACACCGTGCTCATGTTCGACGTCGAGACCACCGACGTGCTCCCGTGCCTCGGCGAGATGCCCGACATCTCCGATGACGGCCTCACCTATACCTTCAAGATTCGTGAGGGCGTGAAGTTCCACGACGGCACCGACTGCGATGCTTCCGCCATCGTGACCTCCATCACCCGTCAGCTCGAGCCCAACCGCACCGAGGACATGCCCTACGCCTCCTTTGTGTACGGCTCGATCGACGCCAACACCGGTATCGAAACCATCGAGGCTCCGGATGCGACCACGCTCGTCATCACCCTGCGCGCTCCCTCGACGCCGTTCATCAAGAACATGGCGATGACCCTCGCCTCGCCGATCGTTGCCCCCTCCGCCATCGAGGCCGGCACCGCCAACGAGGAGCCCGTGGGCTCCGGTCCCTACAAGTTTGTCTCCTGGTCCAAGGGCGAGAACATCGTGCTCGAGGCCAACGAGGACTACTGGGACGAGGAGCGCCAGCCCCAGACCAAGAACGTCATCTTCCGCTTCATCGCCGAGAACTCCAGCCGCGTGACCGCTCTTAACAACGGCGAGGTCGACATCATCGACGGCATCGACGCCTCCGTGGTGCCCACCATCACCGACGCCGGCAACGAGCTCTTCAGCGAGGACGGCATGAACATCAACTACATGGCGTTCCGCAACGACGCCGGCGCCTTCACCTCGCTTGAGGCACGCCGCGCGTTCTGCCAGGCGGTGAACGTCGAGGAGATGGTCGAGAGCCTCTACGGCGAGTACGCCGGCGTGGCCACCTCCGTCATGCCGCTGTGGATGGCCCCCTATGACGAGGACATCAAGCAGACCGCTTACGATCCTGAGGCCGCAAAGGCCGCCTTTGCCGAGCTCGGCATCACGAGCTGCACCATGCTCACCTACACCAACCCGCGTCCGTACAACTCCATCGGCGGCCAGGCGCTCGCCGAGGCCATCCAGGGCTACCTCGCCGACGCCGGCGTGGACATGGAGATCGTCTCCTACGACTGGACGACCTACCAGACCAAGGTCGAGACCGACGCTTTCGACTGCTGCCTCTACGGCTGGGTGGGCGACAACGGCGACCCGGACAACTTCATGAACCTGCTTGCCGACAAGAACGTTTCCATGAATGTGGGCCGTTTCAACAATGAGGAGTACAACGCGCTCATCCAGCAGGGTCTCACCACCGAGGAGGGCGACGAGCGCGACGCCATCTACAAGCAGTGCGAGCAGATGGTCGCCGACCAGATGCCGTGGATGCTCATCAGCCACTCCAAGAACCTCGCCGCCTACGCGCCGAGCATCAACAACTTCTTCTATCACCCGACGGGCGTCGTACACATGGAGCTCGTCACCAAGACCGCGTAAGCGCGCGATCGCATGACCTGGTAAGAAGGACGGGCCGGGCACTCTCGGCCCGTCCTGTGTATGGGCCCGCTGTGGTCCGGGCGCGTGGCAGGCGCGCCGCTCTATATAGGGGAGGAGGAAGGTAGCGTGCTGAAATACATCTTAAAGCGCATTTTGCTGGCGATTCCGGTGCTCATCGGCGTCTCCATCATCGTGTTCCTTATCATGCGCGTGTTTTCGGCTGACCCGGCGCCCGTCGTTTTGGGCCAGCACGCTACGGCCGAGGCCATGGAGGCATGGCGCGAGGCAAACGGGCTGAACGACCCGCTGATCGTTCAATACTTTGACTTTCTGACGGGAGCCCTCACCGGCAATCTGGGCGAGAGCTACTACACGCACACCCCCGTCACGCAGGAGCTGCTCTCGCGGTTTCCCGCCACGGTCGAGCTTGCGCTCGTGGCCATTGTCATCGCCGCGGTGGCGGGCGTGGCGCTCGGCGTGGTGTCGGCCACCCACAAGAACTCCTGGATCGACGGCTTCTCTACGATCCTCGCGCTCGTGGGCGTGTCGATGCCCATCTTCTGGCTGGGCGTCCTGCTCATCATCCTCTTTGCCGGCGTGCTGCACGTGCTGCCGAGCTCGGGCCGCATCGACCCTCTGCTCCAGCCGGTGGGAGGTACGGACCTCTACCTTATCGACACGCTGCTGATGGGCGACTTCGAGGCTTTTGGCGATGCGCTCTCGCACATCATTCTGCCTGCGCTCGCGCTCTCAATGTACTCCATGGCGGTCATCACCCGCATGACGCGTTCGAGCATGCTCGAGACGCTCAACGAGGACTACGTGCGTACCGCCCGCGCCAAGGGCCTGAAGAAGCGCCGCGTCGACATCCATCATGCGCTGCGCAACGCCATGCTCCCCGTGACCACGGTCATCGGCCTGCAGCTGGGAAGCCTTCTTGGCGGCGCCATGCTCACCGAGACGGTCTTTGCCTGGCCCGGCATCGGCAAGTACGTTGTCGACTGCATCTTGAAATCGGACTTTCCCGTCGTACAGGGAGCGGTGCTCCTCATCGGCGTGATCTTCATCGTGATCAACCTAGTCGTAGACGTTATCTACGCCTATCTCGACCCGCGCATCACCTATACCAAGGAAGAGGGGTGATACGCATGGCTGCTGCTTCTGTTGAGCTCGACGAGCGGACCGCGACTGGCCCCGAGGGTCCCAACAACACCCCGTCTGCGCCCGTGGCGGAAAAGACCGAGTCGCTTTGGAAGGACGTCTGGTACGCGCTGCGTCAGAACGTGCCCGCCATGGTGAGCCTCGTCATCATCGTGCTTTTGGCGCTCGTTGCCATCGTGACGTTTGTTGCCCCGGGCATCTTGCCCTACGATCCGTACCAGCAGGACCTCTCCGCCTCCTTTGAGGGGCCGAGCATGGCGCACTGGTTTGGAACCGACCAGCAGGGTCGCGACATCTTCTGCCGCATTCTCATCGGTAGCCAGATCTCGCTCACCGTCGGCCTGCTCTCCGTGGCAATCTCTCTTGCCATCGGCGTGACGCTCGGTGCCATCGCCGGCTACAAGGGCGGCGTGGTGGACACCGTCATCATGCGCTTTATGGACATGATGCTCGCCATCCCGTCGATCTTGCTTGCCATCGCCTTTATGGCGGCGCTCGGCCGCGGTATCGACAAGGCCATCATCGCCATCGGTTTTGTGTCCATTCCTGAGTACGCGCGCATCGTGCGCAGCCAGGTGCTCGCGGTCAAGCAGTCCGACTACGTCGCTGCCGCCCGCGTCATCGGCGACTCCGATGCGACCATCATCTTCCGCCACGTGCTTCCCAACGTGATGCCCTCGATCATCGTCCGCGCCACGCTCGGCATCTCGAGCGCCATCCTCGACGCGGCGGCGCTCGGCTTCCTCGGCCTCGGCGTTCAGCCGCCGGCGGCGGAGTGGGGCGACATGCTCGGTCGCGGCCGCAACTACATCTTTGCCGCGCCGCACGCCATGATCTTCCCGGGCCTCGCCATCACCGTGACCGTGCTTGCCTTCAACCTGCTCGGCGACGGTATCCGTGACGCGTTCGATCCCAAGAGCAGGGCGAGGTGATAGACATGGCACTACTTGAAGTACACGACCTCGTCACCGAGTTCCCCACGCGCAAGGGCATCGTCCGCGCCGTCAACGGCGTGACCTTTGACCTCGAGCGCGGCGAGATTCTCGCCGTGGTGGGCGAGTCCGGCTCGGGCAAGAGCGTGACGTCCCTTTCCATCATGGGCCTTCTGCAGGAGCCTGGCCACGTTGCCGAGGGTACGATCACCTTCGACGGCAAGGACCTGCTCGCCGCCACAGAGTCCGAGATGGAACAGGTGCGCGGCGGCCAGATCTCGATGATCTTCCAGGAGCCCATGACGAGCTTAAACCCGGTCTATCGCGTGGGTGACCAGATCGTGGAGGCCATCCAGACGCACTCCGATATGGACAAGAAGGAGGCCTGGGCACGCGCTGTGGAGATGCTGCGCGTCGTGGGCATCCCGAGCCCTGAGGAGCGCGCCCGCGACTACCCACATCAGATGTCGGGCGGTATGCGTCAGCGTGTCATGATCGCCATGGCGCTCTCCTGCGACCCCAAGCTCCTTATTGCCGACGAGCCCACCACGGCGCTCGACGTGACCATTCAGGCGCAGATTCTGGACCTCATCTACAAGCTCCGCAGCGAGTTCAACATGGCTGTTTTGCTCATCACCCACGACCTGGGCGTCGTCTCTGAGGTCGCGGACCGCGTGGTGGTCATGTATTGCGGCCAGCTCGTGGAGGAGGGCGAGAAGTTCGAGCTCTTCGAGCATCCGCTGCACCCCTATACGCTGGGTCTTCTCCAGTCGATCCCGCGTCTTGAGGACGAGGAGTCCGAGCGCCTGTACCAGATCTCGGGCTCGGTTCCCAACCCGCTCGAGATGCCCGCCGGCTGCCCGTTCTCGGACCGTTGCGAGCGCTGTTTCGATCGCTGCCGTACCGAGCGCCCCGAACTCATGACGGTTCCGGGCACCACGCGCCGCGTCCGCTGCTTCCTCTACGAGGATGCGGACGAGGTCGCCCGCGCCCAGGAGGCAACCGAGGCGGCCCACAAGGTCAAGGCCGACCTTGAGGCGCAGGAGCGCGAGCGCATTGAGCGCGCGGCCGCCGCGGCGCGCCCGCGTCGCCGTACCGAGACAGAAGGGGAGGTGCGCTAGCATGTCCAACGTGAACGACAACCTTATCGAGGTGCAGCACCTCACCAAGAGCTTTGTCGCTGCAACCAACTTCTTTGGCAAGCCCACGTCGTTTGTCCAAGCGGTCGACGACGTCAACTTCACCATCCGCCGTGGCGAGGCCTTTGGTCTGGTGGGTGAGTCGGGCTGCGGCAAGACCACCATCGGCAAGATGATCGTGGGCCTGTTGAAGCCCACGAGCGGCAAGATCCTTTTCGAGGGCAAAGACATCACCGCAATGAGTCCTAAGGACCGCCGCCGCATGAGCACCGACATCCAGCTCATCTTCCAGGACCCCTATGCGAGCCTGAACCCGCGCATGACCATCGGCCAGATTGTTGCCGAACCCATCCTCACCAACAACATCCTGCCCAAGGATAAGGTCGATGCACGGGTGGACGAGCTTCTTGAGCGCGTTGGTCTTGCGAGCTACATGAAGAACCGCTACCCGCACGAGTTCTCGGGCGGTCAGCGCCAGCGCGTGGGCATTGCGCGTGCGCTTGCGGTAAACCCCAAGCTCATTGTGTGCGACGAGCCGGTCTCGGCGCTCGACGTGTCCATTCAGGCACAGGTGCTGAACCTGCTCGACGACCTCAAGGACCAGTTTGGCCTTACGTACCTCTTTATTGCGCACGGCCTGAACGTCGTGAAGCATATATCCGACCGCGTGGGTGTCATGTACCTCGGCCGTCTGATGGAGGTTGCGCCTAAAAACAGTCTCTACCACGAGCCTCTGTGCCCCTACACCCAGGCGCTCCTCTCGGCGATCCCGAGCCCCGACCCCAAGCTGCAGCGCAAGCGCATCATTCTCGAGGGCGATGTACCGAGCCCCATCGACCCGCCGGCAGGCTGCCGCTTTGCGAGCCGCTGCTTTGCCAAGGTCGGTGCCTGCGATGTTTCCTCGCCCGATCAGCGCGAGGTTCTGCCCGATCACCTCTGCTCGTGCCATCGCTACGACAACGTGCCGACCGACGCGGTGCGCCAGCTCGCGCTCGACATCCAGTACGACGCGGCGCGCCCGACCTACGGCCGCGGTAGCGATCTTACAAACGCCGACCCGGTGGTCACGCCCGAGACGGACGTGGATGCCGAGGTCAACGCCGAGGCGCCCGTCGCGCCCTAACCAGACCTCCTTCCCGGCGAGCGGCGAGTCAGTTCCTGCCATGCCTTGCCCGTCGCTCGCTTCCGAGGTGCGGCCCCGTATGCGATCATCGCTGCGGGGCCGCGTTTGCATAGTTGGCATAGTTGGGGACGGGTTCGTTTCATGCAGTTGGATGACATTCCTTTCGCGGCTGTCTGGCGGCGGCGCTTCGCCGGGCAATCGCTTGGGAACCCTTTCTCGATAGGATAGTTACCGAATAGCGACGATTATCCAGATTGCGTAGACAACTTTGCCGAGCTCACCTAACATGCGATGTGGGGAGCTACTTGCATGCTTTTCTGCTTGTGTGTGGTAATACATCACCAAGCGCAATATGGTTGGCCGCGGTACGGTGCCTGTTATAGCAGGTGTCGTACCCTTGCGCATAACAACATCGGTTATGTGCGCTAAGGAAGGGGAAGGAATCGTAGATGAAACGACCCATGAAAAAGCTGGCAGCGCTTGCGGGGGGGGGCGCTCTCGCACTGCTGCTGACACTCTGTCTGCCCTTTACTGCGCAGGCCGCAGAGCTTAGCGATGGCGTTAACGTCATCAACAAAGGCGCCGTAGGTAAGACCTACAATATCGAGGCCGGCCAGGCGGTAATGATCGCCAACCAAGAAGAGGAAGCCGATGGCCAGCCCATTGTTTTTGAGGGTTGCACGTTCAATCTGTCCGGCGAAACGGTAAAGATTTCTGGCACGCAGAAAGAGTCGGACACCCACGATATCAGCTACATCAATGGTGAGGTTGTCACCAAGCTCTGGGTGAGCGGAGACGTCGAGTTCCGCAACTGCGCTTTCGTGACTGCTGAAGGTGCGGGTAAGTCTTCTACTGCTGGTTATGATGCCGCCGTCTACTTCTATAGCGGCAACATTAACCTTTACGGTTGCGAACTCACCGCTGAAGGCTACAACGGTCAATTCCTTGGCACCTATGGCAGCGCGGGCGCTGTAACGTTCGATGACTGCGATATTTCCACCGTGAACAACAAGAACGGCTGGAGCTACGCGATGTATGGGGGCTCGGTTCTCAAGCTCGTCAACGGGTCCACAATGACGGCGACAGGGTCAACCACCGATAGCGGCAACATCAATTGCTTCTACTCTGGCGATAATAAGACGGGCTATGACGCCATCTTCGTCGAGGATTCAACGATTGATTTCTCCGACAATAAAGCCGGTGGTTTTGCTATCAACAACGTGAACATCTACGTCAAAAACTCCGACATCACGGTCAACAACAATCTCGGTAACGCCTGCAACAGTGGCAACTGGTTCGTGGAGAATAATTCCTCCATCGTTATGAATGGCAACCGTGGTGGACATGCACTTTCCTGTATCGGTTTTGACATGACCGATTCCAAATTGGAAATTCTTCACAACGGCTATGCTGGCGTATATATGCAGAGCAGGGACTCAAGTTTCACCAACTGCACAGTGGATATTGCGTGCAACGGCGAGAATCTGTTGAGCTATTCGGCTGGTGACCTGTGGTTGCAGGGGCATAAGCTCACCGTGACCAATTGCACGTCTGAGACCCAACCCGGTTCCGCATGGCTCGGCGGCGTCGGTCGCACGGGTGGCGTGGAAGTAGCCAGTGGCTCCATTGTTGCCTACGACCTGAATTCCAACGCCGTCGATAACCTCAAGAGCAACACGGCACCTGTGCTTTCTTCGGAAGACATCGCGCTTTCTGCGGAAGAGGACAAGCACACGCTCTTCCTCAATCCCTTCATGAAGAGTGATTACGCTCGTGGCAACGCCGAGAAGACCGCGAGCAACAACGACGCTGATCTTTTTAAAGATGACAACGTGACGGATCGTTCCGACATCATCGGCGCAACCAAAGCCAAGATCGGCACGCTGACCGAGGCTCAGCTTTCGCACCATCGCTACGATTGGGCCAACGGCGAGATTACCGACCAGGCAACTGAGGACACTTACGGCGTTACCCGTTATGCCTGCACCCTTGCCTGCGATGACTATCTTGGTGCTACCGCCGAGCATCCCAACAGCTTTGACTGCGAGGGAACCTATGTGTACGCGCCGCTCGTGGGCGTGACGTTCGACGACAATGTGGATGACGATTCCGTCTCCGGTATGCCCGGCGATCAGGCCGAGATCACCTACGAGGGTACGGCGCTTGAGCCCGAGACCGATCCCGTTCGCACGTCAGACGATCCCGAGCATGCTTGGATCTTCACCGGTTGGTATACCGACCCTGATTGCACCGAGCCGTTTGATTTCAACACTGAGCTCACTAGCAACTGGACGGTGTTGTACGCCGGATGGCTGGAGAGCGGCATCGCCCGTATTGAGCCGGCGGACATTACCATCTACATGGGTGGCGATCAGGGCTATGAGGGCGTTATCAATGGTGAGAACGGATCGTATGTGAGCGAGAACTCGCTGCCCGACCCCGGCTTCTCGTTCGTTCTTCCCGATGAGGTAAACGATGCTCTTAAGGCCGCTGGCCTCGCTACTGAGGGCAATGGTGCCGACCTCTCCGAGTATCTGCAGATTTACACCAAGGACGGCAACTCTACGTGGGACGTTACTCGTTATGGCGAGGAGAACTCCGCGCTGGCTGACGGTACGTTCATCTACCGCATTGATCCTGCTGCTGGATACGAGACCACGCATCCTCTTCGCCTTCAGTTCACCGATGCTGCCGGCAACACCTATCTGAGCGACGATTTCGATCCCGCCGAGACTGACACCCTGTATGAGCAGTACCAGATGCTTATCTATACCGGCGAGCTCGGCCGCGAGAACATTATCCTTCAGGTTGAGGTCCCCGAGACCGAGAGCACCGAGGCGCAGATGTTCCTCTGCACGCTGGACGTACCTGAGGAAACATCCGGTGGAACGCTGACCATCCGCTACGTGACGGCGGACGATCCGCAGAGCGTGGTTGCGGATGTCTACGAGCAGCCTGAGGGAGCTTCGGCTGCCGACCTTGAGAGTGCTCTTTCCCAGCTGCGTGCGGATAATCCGTCTCTCGGCTTCGCGGTACTTCCTGCTGGCGCACGCTACTACGTGAACGAGAGTGGCATTGATGTAACGGAGAACCAGAATGTTGCCCCGTCGCTGCTCTTCGATGAGATTGTGAGTGACGAGACCGGAGAGGACGCATCTTCGTTTGACAGCGCCCTGCTTGATCGCGCGCTCGGCACGCTTGACGAGGCGGGCGTCTCTCTCGACAACGTTCAGCATGAGGCGAAGTTCCTTGACCTCGTGGATGCCAACAACGGTAACACCTGGCTCACCACCGATAAAACGGTAGACGTGTACTGGCCGTACCCTGAGGGGACGGATGCGGACACGACTTTCGCGCTCGTCCACTTCCCGGGTCTTGACCGCGAGATGGAAAACGACGAGATCGATGGTCTTATTCAGGCCAACGAGACCGAGTACGTGTCCGTCGAAAATACCCCGTACGGCATCAAGTTCTCGGTGACTCCCGAGATGGGCTTCTCTCCGTTCGTTCTCGTGTGGGGCGACAATGTAGTTATCCCCGATACCAACACCAGCACTGATGCGGGGTCTGACCTCCCTGCAACGGGCGATGTGGCAATGATCGCTGCCGCCTCGTTTGCTGCTTTGGGTAGCGCTGCAGTTGTTGCGAGCGCAATCACCAATCGTCGCAACGACAACCAGTAGCCTACGCGACAGCCACCTTTCGAGATGCCCCGGCTGAGTCCGGGGCATCTCTGTTTTGGTTCCGTCCCAAACGCGGGCTGCATATTATGACTCCGTCCCCAAATGTGCAAATGCGCTCTCTGCTGGTCTTGGGGTATAACCCCTCTAACGGCTCAACAGGAGGTGCGCCATGTTCAGCCCGTTTCGCGACGACCGGGGCAAACCGCTCGGCCTGCACGAGATCACCTACGCCGACCTCGCCCAGCTCGCCGATATGGACGAGGGCTACGTGCTCGAGTTCAAACGCTCCTTCACGGCGAGCGTCAAGGCAAAGGTGCCCAAGATCATCGCCTCGTTTGCCAACTCGCGCGGCGGCTGGCTTGTGATTGGCATTGCCGACGACGACCGCTCAATCTGTCCTGTGCCCCGCCTTTCGGCAGACTACGGGCAGATCATAGGCGAGATGTGCCGTCGTCACGTCTCGCCCGCCCCTCCGTTTGATGTTCGTTTCATCCCCGACCCCGCCAACGACGACCAAGGCGTTGTGGTGGTGCGGGTAGACGAGGGGAGTTTTCCGCCCTACGTAGCCGACGGCGTGGTGGAGATCCGCGAGGGGTCCACCTCCGGCCCCGCAACGGGAAGCGCGCTCGTTGAGCTCTACGGCAAGGCAACGCAGCGCCGCGCGCACATTACCGAGTTCTGCCGGCGCACCGTCTTCTTTGCGCGGCCGGTGCCCCTCTTTGACCTGTACCTTTACCGCATGGACGCGCCCGGGCGCGATGTGCCCACGCGTGACGAGGTGGGCGCCTGCGCGGACGCGATGCGGCGCGCCTTCGCGGCCCAGAAGCTTGATTGCCACGTGCAGCATGCCCACGACTCGCTTATCTTCCGCACGTCGGTCGCCTTCGACGGCATGGTGCCGCATTCTGCCATCGAACTCTTTCCCGACGAGTCAATCAAGCTCACGGTTCCGGCGGTGCTCTGCGCGCCAGCCGAGCGCGACCATGCGCTGGTCGAGCTCAGGCGTGCCTGCGAGCCTTTGCTGGCGCCGGAGGGGGAGGGCGAGGACCGAGCCGCCGCAGGCGCGCAGGCAGCAGCCATGCCTCAGGCGCGCGTCATGTCCGCCTCAGACACGTTGCGCCGCGTGACGCGCATGGCGTCACTTCTCGACCGCTACGTCCGCGCGCGCAAGACGAGCTGGCGCGCCTATGCGGCTGCCTACGAGCTCGAGAACATGGCGGGCGTGCTTTTGTGGTCGAGCGACCCGCTGTACCTCGAGTACGTGCGCGGCCACGGTCCGCTCTTCTGCGGCACAACGGACTGCAGGAGCCGTGTGCGCTATCTGGACGATGGCGCCCACGACTCGTTCCGCGCGCGGCAGTTTGCGGGAAGCCACTTCTTTGAGGCGTGCGGCCTGCCGCTGGGCTCTCCCGCGCGCGAGGACAACGAGCTTGTGGATGCGCTCCTGCGCACCGAGCGCGGCGCTCGAACGTAGCAACGGCACGAGCTGTTTTGCCGATGGTGCCAGAGCGCCTTCTCGCTTTGGTGCTCGGGCGCGCCCGGTTGTGGGATACTGTGTCGCCGGAAGTACACGAGGCGGCACGGGGGATGCGCATGGACATTCTCATCATCATGGCGGCGGGCATGGTTGCCGGGCGCTTTGCGGTGCCCGAGGCGTTTCGCCCCATCAACAGCCGGCTCCAGACGCTCTGCACCTGCCTGCTCATTGGCGCCATGGGCGCCTCTATTGGGTCTGAGGAGGGTTTTGTAGAGAGCGTCGTTGCCTGGGGCGGCGCAAGCGCGGTCCTCTGCCTTTTGCCCACCGCTTGCTCGGTCGTGCTCGTCTACCTTCTAACAAAGCGCCTGCTTGGAGATGCCGAGTCTGCGAGCGCAAACACCTCTTCCTGCGAGAACGCAGCCACCGGCGGAGCTCGCCCGCGCTTTCGCATCGACGGCATGGCGCTTGCGGCGCTTGCCATGCTTGCGGCGGGCATCGCGCTCGGCATCGTTGCGCCTAACAGCCTGTTCGTCGCAGCCCTGGGGCACCTGAGCGAGCCGGTGCTCTGGGTGCTCATGGCGCTTGTGGGCATTGGCGTGGGCATGCACCGCGGCCTTTTTGCAAGCATCCGCGAGCACCATATCAAGACGCTCGTTATTCCCCTGGGCGTTGTGGCAGGTTCGCTCGTGGGCGGTATCGTTGCGGCGCCGCTCATCGGCCTCGACGCGCGCGAGGGCATGGCGGCAGCGAGCGGCCTTGGCTGGTACAGCCTTGCGGGCGTGCAGCTCGAGAGCATGGTCGGCGCACAGTTGGGCGGCGTTGCGTTTCTCGCCAACCTTATGCGCGAGATCGCATCTTTCTTCTGTATCCCGTGGATTGCCCGGCACCTCAATGGGTACGCCTGCATTGCCGCCGCGGCAGCTACGAGCGAGGACACCACGCTGCCCATGATGATTCGCTATACCGACGAGCGCTGCGTGGTCTATTCGCTCATCAACGGTGTTATCTGCTCTGCTCTCGTACCGGTGCTCATCACGCTCTGCGTGGGTTAAGATGCCTGTGCTACAGAGCGCAGTTACTTGTTGCTACGGTTTGAAAAGATGAAAAACGGGGTTTCTGCCATCGAATATGACAGAAACCCCAGGTAAATGGTGGTGGAGGCGCGGAGAATCGAACTCCGGTCCACGAAAGCCCCCTGATCGGCATCTCCAGGCTCAGTCGCTGATTTGATCTCGGACGCATTGCGCGCAGCGACACGCTCGCAGCATCCCAACCGGTTCAGTCTTAGCCTGTGCCATACCGATTACGTGCACAGGAGCATTCCCCTAAAATGACACCGCACCCGGGGCGGGGAATTCCCGGGATTGGCGTGCCGCTAATTAATTAAGCAGCAAGAGCCAGCTGGGGCTCGTAAGAAGAATTCTTGTCAATTCATTTTGACGGTACCCCTGTTTAACGTGGCGAGGAGACCACGGCCTGCTTCCTCTCTCAGAGCTATCGCGTCGAAACCAGTCGCCCCCTCATGCGAGAGGTCTGGGCCGGCACCGCTGGATGCCAGACTCGACCTTGTCAAAGAACGTCCCCTATCTGCGAGATAGGGATATTGCATCGTAGCATAGTTACCCGAAAAAAGCCGCTGGTATGCGTAATATCGCGCAGAGGACGCGCTCTTCATAGGCATGGTAGAGCTGCGGCGAGCGGTGTAGCGTCGCGATGATGGGACGTGTTGCTTTGCGGTGTCGATGCCGGTCGTATTGGGTAGAAGGGCAAACAAGGACCGAAACGCGGGCACGCGGGGAGCGCCCGCTTCCCACATGAGAGGACACGTCATGGCAGAACAGGGGTTTGGAAAGACCACTAACGGCAAGGTTGCCCTCATCCTCGAGGGCGGCAGCTTCCGCTGCCAGTTCACAGCGGGCGTTCTCGACGTGCTGATGGAAAACGGCGTCACGTTTGGCGCCTGCTACGGTGTCTCTGCCGGAACGCTCTGCGGCCTCAGCTTCAAGTCGCACCAGATCGGCCGCCCCAATCGAGTGAACCTCGCCTTCTGCAACGATAGCCGCTACATGGGCTCGCGTGCGGTGGCAACGTCGGGGAGCCTTGTGGGCTATGACTTTATCCTCTACGACGTGCAAGACCGCATCGACCCCTTTGACACGTCCACATACCTCGCCAACCCCATGCCGCTCTTTGCCACGGTCTCCGATATCGTTTTTGGCACCGCGGACTATCTTGAGGTGAAGGACCCCATTCTCGATATCGATGCAGTCCGCGCCTCGACCTCGATGCCGCTTGTGACACCACCGGTGGAGATCGACGGGCATCTGTATCTTGACGGCGGTATTGCCGACTCGGTTCCCATCGAGCGCGCCCTCGAGCACGACGGCTACGATCGCGCCGTGGTGGTGCTCACCCAAGACAGGAGTTACGTCAAGGGCCCCTACGAGTACATGCGTCCGGCGCACGCGCGCTACGGCGACTATCCGTACTTCTTGGAGGCGCTTGAGAACCGTCACGAGCGCTATAACGAGCAGCGCGAGCACATCTGGGCCTATGAGGACAGTGGCCGCGCCATTGTGGTAGCGCCGCCCACGCCGGTTGAGGTGGCGCACGTCGAGCGCGACCCCGAGAAGCTTTTGCGCCTCTACATCCAAGGTCGCCAGGAGGCAGTGCGCCTGCTTGCGCGCATCAAGGATTTCCTCGCCTAACAACATGCGGAGACTATGAGAATGACACCCGCTTGACGGTTGACGGATACGCACTTGGCGGTATACTCGACAAGTTACTTTTCAGAGCCCCGTGAATCTCTGTCAAGACACGTACTGTTGGAGGAGTCCAAGTGATTTCTAAGTCGACTCACTACGCCAAGCAGGGTGAGGTCCAGCGCAACTGGGTCCTCATCGATGCCGAGGGTGCCGTGCTGGGCCGTCTTGCCACCCAGATCGCCATGATCCTGCGTGGCAAGAACAAGCCTCAGTTCACCCCCAATTCCGACTGCGGCGACTTTGTGGTGGTCATCAACGCCGATAAGGTCCAGCTTACCGGCAACAAGGCCGCTCACAAGACCTACTATCGCCACAGCGGTTGGAACGGCGGCCTCAAGGCGGAGAGCTTCCGCGCAGCTATGGAGAAGCACCCCGAGCAGGTCATCGAGCGCGCCGTCCGCGGCATGCTCCCCAAGACCACCCTTGGTCGCAAGCAGCTGACCAAGCTCAAGGTCTATGCTGGCTCCGAGCATCCCCATGCTGCCCAGAACCCCGTCAAGATCGAGCTGGAGGCGTAAAACATGGCTGAGAACTCCGTTGTCTACCAGGGCACCGGGCGTCGCAAGAACGCTGTGGCCCGTGTCCGTCTCGTTCCCGGCACCGGCAAGGTGACCGTCAACAAGCGTGACGCTGCCGAGTACTTCGGCCGTCAGAACCTGCTTGACGACGCGCTCGCTCCCTTCAAGGTGACCGACACCCAGGGCGCCTTTGACGTCATCGCCCTTTGCGATGGCGGCGGCATCAGCGGTCAGGCTGGTGCTCTGCGCCTCGGCATCGCCCGCGCGCTTCTCGACGCCGGCGATTACCGTGCCGACCTCAAGCGCGCCGGTTACCTCACGCGTGACGCGCGCGTGGTCGAGCGCAAGAAGTACGGTCTCAAGAAGGCCCGTCGCGCTCCCCAGTTCTCCAAGCGCTAATCTGCCGGAGACATACTGGATTGCATGCGGGGCTGCCTCAGGGCGGCCCCGCTTTTTCATGTTACGAGAGATACTCTTTTCGAAATATCCTCATTGCGCTACGATGCTCGCGGCATGCCTCAGGCGGCAGGGGATTCGTGTGATACCACGCAAATACACCTGTCGATTTGGGGTACCATTGAGGCATAACAGATGTCGGGTTGCCGCTGTGATGAGTTAGGGGGGTTATGTTCAGCCAGTTCTTCAACTCATTGGTTTCTCGGAGCAGAAACGAAGTGTTGCTCTCTCCTTTGGCCGGTACCGTGATACCGCTGTCGGAGGTCGCAGACACCACGTTTTCCTCTGGGGCCCTTGGCGAGGGCGTGGCGATCCTACCCTCGGGCAACACCGTGGTTGCCCCTGCCGATGCTAAGGTAAAGGCCGTGTTCCCCACCGGGCATGCGGTCGCCTTGCACACCGACGACGGACTTGACGTGCTCATTCATGTCGGTCTGGATACCTATAAACTTGAGGGCCGTCACTTTAAGGTGCATGCGCAGGTGGGCGACACCGTGCATCGCGGCGACGTCCTCATTGAGTTTGACGGTGACGCCATCAAGGCTGAAGGCTACGACCTTACGGCGCCGATACTCATCTGCAACGCCGTTGAGTTCTCGAGCATCAAGGGTAACGTGGGCGATACCGTCCACGAGCTCGATCGACTCATCACGGCGCGGGAGCGTTAAACGGGGTAAGGGGCGGTGTCGGTTTTGCCGGCGCCGCTTTTAGTACAGGAGGCTCTCTGAAAGGGGTCGCACTATGAAGATCGTTCGCGCACGTGACTACGATGATATGAGCCGCAAGGTCGCAAATATCATCTCGGCACAGGTCATCTTGAAGCCCGATTGCGTGCTGGGCCTTGCCACCGGCTCCACGCCCATTGGCGCGTACCGTCAGCTCGCTGAGTGGAACCAGAAGGGCGACTGCGACTTCTCCCAGGTCTCTACGTACAACCTGGACGAGTATCGCGGCCTTTCTCACGACGACCCGCAGAGCTACCACTACTTCATGAAGACCAACTTCTTCGACCATGTGAACATCGACCAGGCGAACACCCACGTGCCGGACGGCTCCAACCCCGACGCTGATGCTGCCTGCAAGGAGTACGACCGCATCGTCGCCGCTGCCGGTTATCCCGACCTGCAGCTCCTCGGCATCGGCAACAACGGCCACATTGGCTTCAACGAGCCTGATGACCACTTCTCCAAGGGCACGCACTGCGTCAACCTCACCGAGTCCACGATTCAGGCCAACAGCCGTCTGTTCGACCGCATCGAGGACGTGCCGCGCCAGGCTTACACTATGGGCGTGCAGACCATCATGTTCGCCAAGATGATCGTCATTGCCGCCAACGGCTCCGCCAAGGCCCAGGCTGTTCACGACATGTGCTACGGCCCGGTGACCCCGCAGTGCCCCGCCTCGATCCTCCAGCTCCACGACAACGTTGTGGTTGTTGCCGACGAGGCCGCGCTCGCTCTTTGCCCGGCGGAGTAACAACGACGCAGGGTTTCTGGCCTTGCAGTGGTTTTGACTAATGGACCTTTAAGGGGGTGGTTCGTTTTGAACTACCCCTTTTTCGGTTAATGCTCCATCGATACTCCTGCGCCGCTACGTATTACTCTATAGGCAATGAAATTGGTATAAGGGATGTAGGATGAGCAATCGACAAAAGGCGGGGAAGTGCGCGAGAGGTTGCAAAGGCATCGCGGCACAATCCTTGCCGCAACGATGATAGTTCTTCTTTGCCTTGCAGGTGTTGCCCATGAGTCTACTGCGGCTAGCTCATGCCATAGTGCCAGGCTCTCTGTGATGCTGGCTGTCGAACAATTGGGGAGAATCCAACGCTCAATAGATGCGGACAAAACAATTGACGACGACGGCTGGCAATTAGTCGAGGTATATCTAGGCAATGCGCAGGCAAAGCTTGCGCCGATGGACTTCGGCCACGGTGCGTTGATGGAGAATCAGGCAACATCTCGCTGGAACGTAGCGAAGAATGGCTCTTTAGAAAAAGGAGATGAACTGCAGCCGGCATTGGAAGGACTGCAACAAGCCCAGGATGACTTGGCAATAGCAGCAAGCGCAGGGTACTTCTCCACCTTGCTCGGCCATATCGTGAATCCTGATTCTTGCGCCCTATGCGAAGCGGCTCGAATGCTGCAGGAGCCGACTACATAACCAATCGTTCTTAAGTGAAATCCCGAGGGCCCTCCTTATTGTTGGAGATGCAATTGTCTGCTTGGCGCGCCGGTGGCAAGAAGGGCCGTGCCTCGCTGTCGCAATAGGTGGGCGGCGGTTTGCGCCCGCGCATTCCGGGGCATCTTGCTCCGGTGACGGCAGGCCTTCGACCGGAATTTCAACTATTCAACAATCTGAGGGTGCGCATTGAAGTAGAGCTCTTTTATGGCCTTTCAAATCGAGGCGTTTCTTCACTGCCTTGACCGCTTTACTCCGAAACAAGGATGCGGATTGTTGAATAGATGATATTCCGTTTTGGCGAGGCTGTTTCTTTCCTCAGACATCCCACGTACCGACGAGCACCTCGGCCTCGACGGTCACGTATGTGAGGCCGCTCCAGTCGATGGTGGCCGTATCGACCGAGAACAGAAGCGGCGTCATGGCAATGAGGGCGTGGCGCAGCTCGGGTGTGAGGGCGATGGTATTGGACACCGTACGGCGCGCGAGCGGGGTGCACGACGCCGCAAAATGATCGAGCACCCGCTGGTTGGAGTAGTCGCGCTGCTGCAGGGAGTTTGCAGCGAGCGCTCGGACCTCATGCATATGGTTGGCGGTGGGAACGACCTTGATCACGCGGCCGCCGGGCTTGAGGATACGGCGGAACTCGTCATAACGGGCAGGCGAGAAGATATCGAGCACGGCCGCGGCAACGCCTGCCTGAAGCGGGATGGCGGCAAGGTCCGCCACGAGCCATGCGATGCCGTCTTCGGGGTCGCGAACAGCAGCTAACTGGATGGAATCGCGCGAGATATCAAAAGCGCACACGCGGGCCTGCGTCCGCTTGCGCACCACGCTCGAGAAATAGCCCTCGCCGCAGCCGGCGTCCACCACAAGTGGCTGTGGGGAGTGGTCGGGAAACTCGCCCAAGGCTTCTTCTAACGCCTTACATACGGCATCCGCAAGAGGCGCGTAGAGGCCGCTTTCGAATACCGTGCGGCGGGATGCGAAGGATTCGCGGTCATAAACATCGTGGTTGTGTTTGCCGCGCAGGAGGTTCACGTAGCCCTGCCGGGCAATGTCAAAGCGATGCCCGGCGGCACAGGTAAGGCAGGTGCCGTCGAGCGAGAGCGCATCTCCGCATACCGGGCAGGCAAGATAGTCTTCACAGGCGGCGAAGCGGTTCAGTTTGCGTGCGTCCATCGTCCTCCCGGGGCAGGCGGTCGTGTGAATCGAGATACTGCTTGCAGTATAGACGCATGACGCGGCCGACGGCTCGGCGCCGGCTTAGATAAAGCTTGGATGCTAGACGCGCAGAAGCGAGGTGAGCTTGAACGCCGTGCGAATCTGACGCTCGAGCGCAAGGTACGCCTCGGACTTGGCGTTTTTAAGCGTGACAAAGCAGATGGGGATGGAGATGGCCTCCGCCGGATCGATGGGCACCACGCGGCTGTCGCGGAACGGCTGCCCAAAGGGTGACAGGTAGACCGAGAAGTAAATCGCCTGCGAGAGGTCGGCGTCATCGGGTGTGGGCGTGCCGTCCTCGGCGATGCGCACAATCGGGGAGGCGAGGCCGCGCTCCGAGTAAATGGTGCAGATGGAGCGGTTGAACGAGTCAAAACTCTCGGACCACATAACAGGGTAGGACTCAAGGTCAGAGAGGCGGACGGTCTTTTTGGACGCGAGGGGATGCGTTGCGGTCATGCCCACACCGGTGGGAAGGCTGCCGATGGAGACGCAGTCCGTATCCGGGGCGGAGTACTCGCCAATCATGCACACGGCATCCACGGCGCGAGAGCGAAGCGCTGCAAGTGAGGTCTTGCCGGGTGCGATAAGAATCTCAATCTCGATGCCGAGGCGTGCGCCGAGCAGTGCCGAGAGGCGCCGCATAGCATCATCGCCACCTTCAAACGGCGGCGCGCAGAAGGTGACAAGAAGATGGTTTGCGGAGTTGCGCGCGGGTACGCGCTCAGAGAAGTCCTGGAGCTCCTGGAAGCTCTCGAGCGTCTTGCGCGCGCGATCGTAGAAGCCCTGACCGATGGCTGTGGGTTTGACGCCGTGATTGCCGCGAAGGAGTAGGGGTGTGCCGACTTCGTTCTCGAGTTCGGAGATGCCTTTGGAAACTGCCTGAACGGTAACAAACTGCTGCTTTGCCGCCGACGAGAGCGATCCGCCCTCAACCGCGGCCACAAGATAGCGAATTTGACGTATGTCCATGCTCATCTCCGGTGGTCGTAGAAAAGAAATGACAGCCCAAAGCCGTCATGTCAACAGTGTATGCCCGCAACATTAGGGGGCGGAACCCTTTGAGTCACGTTCAACGAGCCGTTGATAACCATCACAAATAGCGCAAAACGGCGTCCGCCGGTAGCTCCGACAGGCGCCGTTTTGCCTGAAACGTACGTTGATGGGGTCTGGTGCCTACGCGGCGTCGTCCGCCTTGCAGACAAAACGCCAGATAAGAGCGGCAACCGCGGCGCCCACGAGCGGGGCGGCGATGAAGACCCACACCTGCGAAAGCGCGGTGACGTCACCGTTGATAGCCATGACGGCGGCCGGGCCAAAGCTGCGCGCCGGGTTCACGGACGTGCCGGTCAGGGGGATACCCATGATGTGCACGAAAGCAAGAGTGGCGCCGATAATCATGCCGGCGAACGGAGCGGTCTTGGCGTCGGCAGTGGAGCCGAGCACGGAGAGCACGAAGACGGCGGTGAGAATCACCTCGACGACGAAGGCGCCGACGGCGTTGAGGCCAACCGACGAGGCGGCATCATAGCCGTTGCAGCCAAGGCCGGTCTCGAGCACGCCGCCAAGGCCGCAGAGGCTCACCACGAGGGCGAGCGCACCGGCGGCAACGAGGCCGCCCACAAACTGGGCGATCCAATAGCCGATGAGGTCGGCGGCGGAGAGGCGCTTATCGAGGAAAAGGCCGAGGGACACGGCGGGGTTGATGTGGCAGCCGGAGACATTGCCAATGACGAAGGCCATGGCGACGATTGACAGGCCAAAGGCGGCAGCGATGCCGAGGTTGCCGAGGGTGGCGCCGGCGATGGCGGCGCTGCCGCAGCCAAAGAACGTGAGCACGAACGTGCCAAAAGCCTCAGCGGTGAGTTTCTTTGCTTGCAAGATGTTCCTCCTTATACGGTGCGTACCGTGTGCACGGACGAGCGGTCCGAGTCGGCTGGGGGCCAGATGCACCCGCTGCGACCGCGCGCACGAGGGGATAGATTCTCTGTTTACGAAAGTGAATGCAAGGTATTAAAACTCAGGTTCAAACGACGTGGGTTTACCGCGTCCAGAAAGCGGGCACCAAACGGGTAATGGCAGCCATCGGTGGCGAGCGCGATGCTATGGGTACCGTTCGCGCCTGAAAGGATACGACGATGCTTGATCAAGATACCGTGCAGGCACTCATGTGGGCTGCGCTGGGATGTGGGTTTACCTGGCTCATGACCACACTCGGGTCCGCCGTGGTGCTCTTCAGTCCAAAGGATCCTAACAAGGGAGGCCTCACCCACCATATCTTTCTGGGGTTTGCCGCGGGTGTTATGATCGCCGCAAGCATGTGGTCCTTGCTGAGCCCTGCTATCGAGCAAGCCGAGGAGCTCGGCCAGATAGGCTGGATCCCGGCGGCGGGCGGTTTTCTGCTCGGCGTGGCGTTTCTTATCGCCCTCGACACGCTGCTGCCCCATCTGCACGCGGGCGCGGCAGAGCCGGAAGGGTTGCCCTCGGCATGGAAGCGCACCACGCTTCTCGTCTCGGCAGTGACGCTCCACAACATCCCCGAAGGCATGAGCGTGGGCCTGCTCTTTGCGATGGCGTCGGGCACGGCGGGCGCGGCGGGGGAGGCGTACCTCGGCATGGCGTTCGCGCTCGCCATAGGCATCGGTCTCCAGAACTTTCCCGAGGGAGCTGCGGTTTCCCTGCCGTTGCATCGCGAAGGTATGAGTCGTCTAAAGGCTTTTGCAGCAGGCTCGCTTTCGGGAATCGTCGAGCCCGTATTTGGTATTCTCGTAGTGCTGGCGAGCGGCTGGATTGCTCCCTTTATGCCTTGGCTTTTGGCGTTTGCCGCGGGCGCCATGATATATGTGGTGGTCGAGGAGCTCATACCCGAGGCACATCTGGGCGAGCACTCCAACGTAGGCACGCTTGGTGTTATCGCCGGTTTCACGATCATGATGGTGCTCGATGTTGCCCTTGGGTAGGGCCCGGGTGCCTGCGGATATGCCAGAGCAAGGGGAAGGACAGCTGCGCCTATGATTAAACTGTTTGCCTGCGATTTGGACGGAACGCTCCTCAACGCTCGCCATATGACGGACCGCACCATCTTGAAGTGCGTGTACGAGGTCGTTGCTGCAGGTGCGCACCTGGCGGTCGCCACCGGGCGCGCGGTGCAGTCGACCTCAGATTATGGGTTCCGCGGGGCGCCGGTGGACATGCTCGGTTCCAACGGCACCATCGTGCGCGACCGTGAGGGGCACCTCCTCAAGACCTTCCCCATTGATCCGGCGGCGCTCGAGGACCTGCTTCGCACGTTCCCGACCATCCCCTTTGACTGCGCCACGCCCGAGGGCATGTTCATTCGCGGCTCCAGGCAGCAGCACGATGAGGGCTTTAAGCGCGACAACCCCATCAAGCGCATCATCGTGCGCGGCATGCGCGGCCCCTTCAACATGAATGACATGCACTTTGACCAGACGACCGACGACATCCTGCGCATGTCCGATGTGTGCAAGGTCAACTGCCGCGTCCCCGACCCGGGCCGTCGCCGCGAGCTTGAGGCGTATCTTGCCGAGCATACCGATACGCTGGTGAACGCGCCTTTCAACCCCATGATGTTTGAGATCTCCGACCGTGACGCCAACAAGGGCGCGGGCGTTGCCTGGTTGGCCTCCTATTACGGCTACACCGAGGACGAATGCGCCGTCTACGGCGACGGCGGCAACGATATCGCCATGCTCAAGCGGTTCCGCCACTCCTACGCCATGGCCAACGGAAGCGACGAGGCAAAGGCGGCCGCCAGCACCGTTATCGGCAGCAATGTGTTCCACGCCGCGCCGCGTCATATCATGCAGACGCTTCGCCGGGAGCGCCAGCGCGTGACGGTTGGGTAGCTTTCCGCCCGCCGGGGCGCCGTACCAAACGGGCGCGCACGGCGCTAGGGCGCGCTTGGTGCCGAGGCGCCACTGTCGGCGCAGACTCGTCGCCCTAACACTCCTAAACGCCAAAACCGTGTTTGCCAGCTCTCCAGC
>CASELS010000012.1 GCA_949288855.1 uncultured Collinsella sp.
CGCTTCGCGCGCCCGTGCCTGCGGGAAACGCCCTGCGGGAGCGGTCGGTCGGGCGTGTGGCAACAAGTGTTCCACATGCGGACGGGGATTAGCTGGCAACCAAGTATGGATTGAGACGGAGGAGTGGCTATGGGCAAGAAGAAGATGACGCGTGCACGGGCAGCGGCGGCGCGCCGTTCACCGCGGGCGGATAGCGCCGAGCGCGAGCTCGCCGCGGCGTCGCCCTCGCGCAACCTCTCGTCCAAACGCGAGCAGCTCACCCATCGTATCGTTATGACCGTGCAGGTCATCTTGGTGATCTTTCCGTTTGCGCTGGTGGGCTACTCGTCGGTTGCAGGCATGGGTCTCGAAGAGGCCATGCGCAGTGACCCCGCCTTTGCCGTGAGCTTTATCGCCGCTATGGCGCAGCCGTTCGCCGCTTGGATCTTGCGCTTTGCGTACCGTCACTACGCCGCGGGCGACGGGGGATATGCCCTCGGCAATGTCATTGGCCTCATCTGCGCCGAGGCGTTTCTGCAGAACCTTGTGGGCCTTGCGGGTATGGCGCTCATCTTGTGGCGCATGTGGCCGGTGACCGGCGGAGAGCTCTCGGAGTGGCGTGAGCGCCGCGGGGCAGCAGGGGTTCTTGTCGATATTTCGGGCGCGATTGCGGTGCTCGCCATCGGCCTTATCTGTGCCTTTGCGAGCTGGCGTCTCAGCGTGTAAATTAACGCGTTTCGTTTGTCGGGGCGCAGATAAGTTCTGCCAGCTCAGCGGGTGTGTCGACCAGGTAGTCCGCTCCCGCGGCCTCCAACTCGCCTCTGCCGCGAAATCCCCAGGATACCCCCGCAACGGCGAGCCCGGCGTTGTGTCCGGTCGCCACGTCGACGTTGCTATCGCCCACATAGAGTGTGCTAGCGGGATCGGCCTCGAGCTGGTCGAGCACATAGCGGGTGATAGGCGCGGCGGGCTTGGGCGGATAGGCGTCGATGCGGCCCTGGACTAGATCAAAGCGCGCGCCAAAGTAGCGTGCAACAAGGGGTTCGGCCGCCGGATGATCCTTATTTGACAGAACGGCCAGGTGCACGCCGGCGTCTCGCAGGGTGTCGAGCATGTCAATCACACCGGGATAGGGCGCCGTGTGGTCTTCCTTATGCGCGTTGTAGTAGGCGCGAAACTCACCAATGACCTGCTCGAACATGCGCCCGTCACCAGCGTATTCGGCCGGGATGATGCGCTCGATAAGCTTGGGCTGGCCGTTTCCCACCTTATAGCGGTACTGGTCGGGCGTGAAGGTTGGCCAACCATGAGCAGCGCAGGTGTGGTTTCCGGCGGCAGCGAGGTCCTCAAGCGTGTTGAGGAGCGTTCCGTCGAGGTCAAAAATGACGTGGGTGAAGTTCATACGTGCCCTTCAAATAGTGTGAGCGGTCGGCTGTTGCTTGCGATGGCGCTGCCGGGGGTCGGCGCTTAGCAGATGCGGGGGAGCTGTTCGCCCACGAGCATGTCGAGTACGCGGGTGGCGCCCCAAGCGGTCCGCACGCGGACTTGGGCATGCGCGCCCTCATGCGGCTCGCCTACGCGCCCGATGATGGCGGCGTTTGCACCGTACGGGGCACCCTGCATGGCGGCGAGTGCCGCGTTTGCCTCCTCGGCGGGCACGACGGCGACCATCTTGCCCTCGTTTGCGACCTGGAAGACGTCGTAGCCGAGCATCTCGCAGGCGCCGCGCACGGCGGGGGAGACGGGGACGGCCTCTTCGTCGACCTCGATGGAGACGTTGCTTGCGGCGGCGAACTCGTTGAGCGTGCTCGCAAGGCCACCGCGTGTGGGGTCGCGGAAGCAGCGCGTGTGCGGCGCCGCCTCAAGGACGGCGGCGATAAGGTGGTTGAGCGGGGCGGCGTCGCTTTCGATAGCGGTCTCAAAGCTCAGGCCCTCACGCTGGCTCATGATGGCGATGCCGTGATCGCCGAGGGTTCCCGAGAGCAGGACGACGTCGCCGGGTTTGCAGCTGGCGCCCGAGAGCTCGATGCCGGCGGGTACCTCGCCCACGCCCGCCGTGTTGATGTAGACGCCGTCGGCGCCGCCGCGCTCCACGACCTTGGTGTCACCCGTGATGATGGACACGCCTGCCTCGCGCGCGGCCTCGGCCATGCTGGCGCAGATGCGGCGCAGGCCGGCGAGAGGGAATCCCTCCTCAAGAATGAAGCCGCAGGAGAGGTAGCGGACGTGCGCGCCGGAGGTGGCGACGTCGTTTACCGTCCCGCACACGGCGAGGCGCCCGATATCGCCGCCGGGGAAGAAGTGGGGCGTCACCACAAAGCTGTCGGTAGAAAGGGCGATGCGACCGGTCGCAGGCAGGGCCGCGACGCCGGCATCGTTTCCGGCGAGGAGCTCGGGGGAGCCGAATGCCTCGTAGAAGACCTCGTCGATGATGCGCTTCATCATCTGACCGCCCGAGCCGTGGCCGAGCAGGACGGTATCTGGCATAGCTGGCATGGGGCCTCCCGACGAGCCTGTGTGTTGCGTAACGGCAGCTATTGTACCGCGCGGCAGCAGCGGATGCCGCCTAGTCGCGGAAGCGGAAGTACGCCGCGCAGCTGCCCTCGCTCGACACCATGCAGGGGCCGACGGGGTTCTCGGGCGTGCAGGCGACCCCAAAGAGCGGGCAGTCGGTGGGGGCGATGATGCCGCGCAGAACATCGCCGCACCGGCAGCCGGCATGCTCGCGCGTGGGCTCGACCTCGACGGGGAAGCGTCGCGCCGCATCGAGGTGCGCGAACTCCTCGCGTATGGCGAGGCCCGACGCGGGAAGCTCGCCGAGGCCGCGCCACAAGGCGTCACAGGGCTCAAATACCTGATCGACCAGCCGCCGCGCGACGACATTGCCCTCGTTGGCGACGCCGCGGCGGTAGGCGTTCTCGATGGCGGGGGTTCCCGCGACGATGAGCTCGACGAGCCGCGCGATCCCCTCGAGCACGTCGACCGGCTCGAAGCCGGTGACAACGCCGGGGATGGAAAACTCGTCCACGAGGAAGCGGTACGGGTCGAGTCCCGTGATGGTGGAGACGTGGCCAGGGAGGATGAAGCCGTCGATGGCCGTCTTGGGGTCGTTCGCGATGGCGCGGAGCGCGGCGGGCGTGGTCTTGTGCACGCAGAAGACGGAGAAATTGGTGAGTTCGCGCGCAGCGGCCTCGAGAATGCACGCGGCGATGGCGGGCGCGGTGGTCTCAAAGCCCACGCCCATGAAGATGACCTCGCGCTCGGGTTTTGCCGCGGCGAGCTCGACGGCGTCGAGCGGCGAGTAGACCACGCGCACGTCGGCGCCGGCGGCTTTTTCGGCGGCGAGCGACGAGGTCGAGCCGGGCACGCGGATCATATCGCCAAAGGTGGTGATGATGGCGCCCGGCACCCGTGCGAGCGCGACGGCACGGTCGATGTCGGCGTTGGCGGTCACGCAGACCGGGCAACCGGGACCAGAGAGCAGGTGGAGCCCGGCGGGCAGGATGGAGCGAAAGCCGTAGCGCCCGATGCTCACGGTGTGGGTGCCGCAGACCTCCATGAGGTTGATCTCGCGCTCCCCCAGGGTCTCGCGGATATGGTCGAGAAGTGCGCGGACGAGGTGCGGGTCGCGAAAGGCGGAGAGGTCGAGGGCGTCCATCGCCTAGGCCTCCACGCCGGCGCCCGCGGTGGCGGGCATGGCGCCTGCTCCAGCAAGTTCCTCGGCCTCGAGCTCCTCGAGGTCACGCAGGACCTCAATGGTCTCGCGCGCCTGCTCGGCATCGATAACCTCGATAGCAAAGCCGGCGTGCACGAGCACGAAGTCGCCGACCTTGGCGTCAGGCGTCAGGCGCACCGACGCATCGCGGGTGGCACCCATCATATCGACGGTCGCTTGCGCGCCATCGCGAATCTCGAGAATCTTGCCAGGGACGGCGAGGCACATGGCTCCTCCTTTTTGAAGCGCGGCGTGTGCGCGCTTCTGCGTGCGGCTACGGCGCCGCGGGTGGACTGGGATGGATGGTACCGCGCCGGTAGCGTTTGAGCAACCGCACGCAGGCGCGCATCGGCGTGCCCGCTCGGTTCCTATGCCGGATTGGTACTACATAAGAAAGTCACCTTCACGGGAGAGGAGCTTAGCGCCAAGGGTGATGCCGAGCACATGAAATATCGTCAGGAGGCGGTTGAGGCTAATACCAGGGGCGTGGCCGCGCTCAAGTGCGGAGAGCTGGCGCCGGGAGATGTTCGCCCGCCTCGCGAGCTCGTCCTGCGAGAGCCCCTGTCGTACGCGCGTGTCGTGAACGAAGATACCTGCTTGGCGCGCGGAGGTGATGGGCTCGAATGGGCTTTGGGAATCGCTGGACACAGGACACCTCCTAGAAAACGGTGTTGTAAGTATAGACACGGGGCGTAGATGCTGTGGCCGCGATGATTACGTGAAGAGGAATGTGCAAAATATTTCACATTCCCAGAAGTGCAATATTTTGCCGCTTTTGGTAGGGGAGCCTGAGGAGAATCGTGTTAGCGGGTGGTTAGGCTTTGCTGGACGAGGCGGGCGCGCGCGACGGCGGCCTGCCCGTAGGCGATGCATCCGTCGTTAACGGGAACGGCGCGCGGCGTGAGTACGGTGAAACCGTTTGCCTCGAGATTGTGCTTGATGAGGGTGAGTAGCAGGCGGTTCATGAAGCATCCGCCCGAGAGAGCAATGTGCGTGAGCTCGTTCTCGCGTGCTGCCGCCATGGCGTGGGCGGAGATGGTCCTCGCTACGATTTTGTGCACGTCCCAGGCAGGTGATGCCGGATTCTCGCCGCGCGCGGTTGCATCGAGCACGGCGGAGAGCAAATCGGTGAAGTCGATGACAGATGGCTCCGCCTGTCCCGCGCGTTTCGTGAAGAAAGCGTCGCTGTCGAGTGTTGTGGGGGAGGGGACATCGCTAGAGTTGCCAGCTGCCGCGCGCGCCGCGGCGGCTTCGAGCTCGATGGCGGGTTCGCCCTCGTAGGTAGCGCGTGTGCAGATGCCAAGGAGAGCGGCAACCGCATCGAGGAAGCGCCCCATACTGCTGGTAAGCGGACTGTTGAGGCCGCGCTCAATCATCGTTTGTGTGAGCGTGCGTTCCTGCTCGGTCATGGTCGCGAGCAGGGGTTGCGCGCCGGGGTGGTCGAGCAGCTCGTAGGCGTGGAGCAGCCCGTAGGCGCAGCGTCGCGCGTCGCGGACGGCTGCCGCACCGCCCGGAAGGCGCCAGGTGCGCAGGTGCGCCGCGCGCGTGAAGTCGGTAAGGCTTGTGACGAGGATCTCTCCGCCCCAAACGGTGCCGTCGTCGTCCGCTCCTGTGCCGTCGAGCGCGATACCGATGACGCGTGTGTCGGGCGCAACCTCGCCGCGTGCCGCCGCCTCGGCGATGACGCTCGCGAGATGGGCGTGGTGATGCTGCACCTCGACCAACGGAAGATCGCGTTCGGCAGCTTCCGTACGCGCCCACTGGCTGGAGAGATAACCGGGGTGCCGGTCGCAGACAAGCGCCGTCGGTGTGAGGTCGAAGAGGCCCTGCATGTGGAGGCGGCACGATTGCCAGGCGTCAAAGGTCTCGGCATTTTCTAGGTCGCCGATGTGCTGCGAGATGAGGCACTCGGCACGTCCATCGGCGTGCTCGCGTGTGAGGGCAAGCGTCGCCTTCTGCTCGGGCCCGCAGGCAAGGATGCACGGCGCGTCGAGCGCGTCGCCTGTAAGCGCGGGCAGCGCCACGGGGCGCGGGGCATAGCCGCGGGCGCGGCGCACGATGTGCTGCTCGCCGTCTACCACGCGCACCACGGAATCGTCGAAGCGGGCGAGAATGGCGCGGTCGTTACCCAGAAGCGCATCGGCAAGTCCGCCCTCGACCAGATGGTGCCAGGCGAGCGCATCGTCGGTCTCGATGGGCTCCTCGCTCACGTTGCCGCTGGTCATGACGAGTGTGTTCACGCTACGGTTTGCGCAGGCAGCGAGCAGGAGATGTTGAAGGGGCGTGTAGGGGAGCATGACGCCGAGTTCGGGCAGGTCGCCGGCCACCTGTGGAGCGAGTGCGGCGGTACTGTTCGAAGCGTTGTCCGGTGTGCCCTCTGCGCGACGCTGCAGCAGCACGATGGGGCGGATGGTGCCGCCGAGCAGCTCGCGCTCAGCGTCGTCGACATGGCAAAGCGCCTCGGCAGACGCAAGGTCACGCACCATGACAGCGAGTGGCTTGTTGCTGCGACGTTTGCGACGCCGAAGCTCCGTGACGGCAGACTCGTCGGCAGCGTTGCAGGCAAGGTGGAATCCGCCGAGCCCCTTGATGGCAATGATGCCGCCGTCGGCGATAAGCTCCGCGCACCGCTCGATGATGCTGTCGCTGGCGGCCAGGTTGGTTCCTGTAAGCGTCTCGGCCTCGCCGCGCGAGCGCCAGGTGAGGTGCGGCCCGCAGGCAAAGCAGGCGTCGGGCTGCGCGTGGAAGCGCCGATCGAGGGGGTCGGCGTATTCGGCTGCGCATTCCGGGCACATGGGGAAATCTGCCATCGACGTCTGCGCGCGATCATAGGGGAGCTGTCGGATGATGGTGTAGCGCGGCCCGCAGTTGGTGCAGTTGATGAAGGGGTAGTGGTAGCGCCGGTCGGCAGGATCAAAAAGCTCACGCAGGCAGTCGGGGCAGGTGGCGATGTCGGGTGAGACGAGCGTGGTGCGCTCGGTCGCCGCGTCGGAGGCGATGATGCGAAAGGCCCCGGCGGCGAGCTCGGCGGAGGGTCCTTCGAGCTCTTCGACAGCGACCTGCTCGACGCGCGCCGCTGCCGGTGCGTTCGAGCTCAGTGCGTGAACAAAGGAGCGCAGGGCGTCTGTAGCACCCTGCGCCTCGATATGCACACCGTCGCCGGCATTGAGCACCCAGCCCGAAAGACCGCGCGCAACCGCCTCGCGATAGACGAACGGCCGAAAGCCCACGCCCTGAACGATGCCCGTGATATGAATCCCCAGCGTTTTCATGGCCTGTATTATCGCCGATTCTCCCGTTGCTCATCAACGAAGTTGCAGGCCCTAGGAACGCTACGTTGGAACGCTATTCTTTCGAGCAGGTCACATAGTGGTACGTGTCGCCGTCGGACACGTAGCTCACCTGCGGGGCATCGGCGCCGAGCGCCGCGGGGATCCACGTTGCCATGTGTTCCATACCCGGCTCCTCCAAATTGAAGTGACCGAGCACGATGGCGCATTTACCGCGCCCGAGCTGGGCAGCGTCGCGGATGTACTCGCAGGTCGTGAAGTCAATAAACTCCATGCCAAGCAGACAATCGGGTCCGTCGACCGCGTCCGTGGCGTTGGCGAGTGCCGTGTCTTGCGGACCACCCATGACGTGCATGGGGATCTGCACGCTGCGCACGCGCGCGGCGGGGTCGCCCACCAGGCGCACGCCTGCAAGACCGAGCTTGCTCACAATGTCGCGGGCGAGCTCCTGGCCGGTCACCTCGGGAATCTCAAAGTCCATGCTGTGCGCGATGTCGCCCGTGCGCGCCTCGAGCCAGCCCATTTTCCAGGCAAAGCCGTAGAAGATGCCATCGGCAAGCGCTCCGTTTGCGTCCAGCGGCACGCCGGAATGGATGTAATCGTGGCAGCGCCACACTGCGCCGCCCCAGGCGTCCAGAAGGTCGCGCTTTGCCTGGAACGTGGCGTTTTCCGCCACCACGTCTTGGTGGTCCCCATGGTTCCAAAAGAGTGCCTCGTGCGGAATGATGAGGTTGGCGCCGAGCTCCTGCGCTTGTCGGATGACGTCTGCCGTTGCCCAAATGCAGGTAACGATACCCGTGCACTCCTGGTCGATATTGCCGTAGAGCACCTTGTCGCGCGTGGTGGCTTCGTCGATGGGGCGATCGCCCATCATATCGTAGCCGCCGCAATAGTCCTTTATGTGCTGGATAACTTCGCTGATGAGCATAGGGGTCCTTTCTAACGAAAGAAGGGGGATGAGGCCAATTGTCCCTTTGTGAGGCGCCCGGACGCAAGGGGGAGTCCTGCGTCCGGGCGCTGCGGTTGTCGAGCGCGGCCGTCAGTGTCCTGTGGGGCAGCGCGCGGCGTTTGTCTTGCGAATCTATGCGCGCTCGCTCACAGGGCCGTTTTCGATCTCGTCCTTAGTGAAGCCGAAGAGCCACGTGACGATAAAGCCAACAACAAAGCCGGCCGCTGCAGCGATGCAGGCATTGATGAGGTTCTGCGTGCCGCCGCCCATAAAGGCAAGCATCGAAAGCACGCTTGATGGAGCACCTACCACATAAACGGTCACATGCAGCGCAACGGCGACAGCGCCTGCAACAAAACTGCTAAGGGCGGAGCAGATGAAAAGCTTGGGATAACGGAAATCCATGCCGTAGATGAAGGGCTCTCCAACACCGCCGATGAGCTGTGCCACCAGGTAGCCGGCGCAGGCGCTCTTCTCCTGCTCGCGCTTAAGCTTGAAGAAGGTCGCGATTTCAGCGCCGAAAGCAGACCAAAGACTAATGGTAGTTGCAACAAAGATAAACGAGTCTTGACCAGCTTGCAGGAAGGCAACCTGCGCAATGCCCATGAGCGCGACGTGCATGCCCGTGATAACCATGGGGAGCCAAAGGGCGGCAAGAAGACCGCCTCCCAGCACGGCGAGAATGCCGCCTGAGGTTCCGATGGCGTTGAAAAGACCGGTGAGCGCATTTCCCATCCAACCACCGATGGGGGCAAGCAGGCAGAGCGAGATGGGAAGGGTGACGCCGATGGTGATGAACGGAACAAAAACGGTCAGCAGAGCATCGGGAAGGTTCTTACGCAAGAAGCGCTCAAGCACATAGGCGACCGGTACCGTCAGAAGGATGGGCAGTACGGTCTGCGCATAGTTGCCGGGCGTGCAGGGGATACCGAAGACGCTGAATGAGGCGCCTTCAGTGGCGAGCGCAGCAAAACTAGGCACAATAAGCATGCCTCCCAGGAACGCGCCGATAACCGGGGTAAGGCCAATCTGCTTGGCGGCGTTGTAGCCAAGGTAGATGGGCATGAAATAGAACACGGCGCTATAAATCATGTCCATAAGTTGGACGATATCACTGTCCGCTGCAACAATGTTTGCCATGGTGGGACCGAGCACTACGCCAATGGTCTTGAAAAGACCGGCGGAGAGTAAGACAGGAATCATGGGAACCATGGACCCTGACAAATAGTTCAGGATTGCCTTGCCCACGTTTGCAGGAGTGAGGGGCTGTTTTTCTATATTGCCATCGAGGTTCTCGTCGATGGCCGCCTGCTTGGCAAAGCCTCCCATGGCGCACAGCTCGTCATAGACCTTCGGCACGTTCTGACCGATGATGATCTGGAACTGCCCGCCGGATTCCTGAGCGCCCAGTACGCCGTTGATCTTTTTGACGGCGGCGGCGTCGGGCACGGTACGGTCCTTCAGCGTGAAGCGCAGGCGCGTCATGCAGTGAGTTACGAAACTGACGTTGCTCTTGCCTCCTACAGCCTCGAGCACATCTGCTGCGATCTGCTTGTTGTCAGCCACAGCTGCTCCTTTCTCTGTCCGCCTTTGCAGACGGTGGTCGTTCTGTTTTACGACCGCTGATGTTCCCTATGCCCTGACCGGTGTGCGCGCCGCGCCGGCCCCGGATAGGTATCTTTTCGCGTCGAGCACCGGGGTATTAACCCTCGTTGGCGCTTGGATGCGAGCAGATGCGGTTGATATGAAGGATGAGGTAGAGCTTCTCCTCATCGGTAAGTTCCTGCTGGTACGTGCTCATCAGCAGTGCCGCAATGGCTTCTACACAGGTGGATGCCTGCGGGTTATCCTCGGCTGCCAGGGTATACATGCCCGAGTTTTCGCTTGCGATGGCGTCGCCTGTCGCAACGCGTCGGATGAGGTATTGGACGTGCGTGGCAAAGCGCGCAAAGCCAAAGCCCTCGCGGTCTACCGTTGTGCCCATGGTTTCCTCGACAATGCGCGTGATATCTTCCAGTAGGCGGTCCTGTGTTTCGGCGGAATCGCTGGATACCGCGCCGGCGGAGCTGTATGCACCGTTGATGATGCACATGGCAATGCCAGCTATCTCGTTTTGAGGCAGCGTGACTTCAAACAGATGGTCAATACGGGTGAGTGCCCATTGCGCAATCTTGTATTCCAACGGATAGTTCTGCTGCAAATCGTAGGAAAGTGGCGTCGAGAGATAGATATGCTCCCGCATGCGCTGCACGGCAAATTGGATATGGTCGGCTAGCGCTACCTCGATATTGGGCGAGAGTTCGTAGGTGAGCATGCCGCGTGCCACGTCGATGATCTGGGCGCTTACCTCCAGATAGGCAAGGTCGAGGTCGCGCATGAGCTCGACATAGCGTGGTTCGACGTCATAGAAGGTATGGTCGACAAGGGTGAGGTCAAGTTCGCTGCCGAGTGTTGCCTGTGCGAGCCCGCGACCGAGCGCCACGACCTGATGGCCAGCGGAGTCCACGCAGAGCACGGCATTATTGTTGATGCGCTTTACGACGACCACGGTGCCTCCCCTCGGCATGAAAAAACGGAACAGACATAGTACGCCTCTTAGCGTCCAGTCTGCCCCGTCGCAATTGCGTGGGTTACACCCTGTGCTCTCGCATAGTAGGAGCGCGAGCGCTGGTCTGTCAAGTAAGCTTTATCGTCTACCGCTCGGCGGTGAATTCCTACCGTTCGTCTTTTGTAATCCAGAGCCGGGTCCTACGATAGACGGCTAATTATATAGATAATTACCTATACTATTTACGGAAAGTAGATTACCGAGGGAGGCTCCAATGGTCTTTGAGCCGGCAAGCGTGTACCCCATCAGTGCGCTTCAGAAAAATCAGCGTGAAGTTCGCGAGGCGGCAAAGAGCAAGCTTCTGCGCATCACGGAAAACGGGGCCTCTGCCTATGTGTTTTGCTCGGAGGAAGTGCTCGAGCAGACCATCGAGCGCGCCGTTGCGGAGGCTCTTTACGAGCGCGAGTGCCTTGAGGCGTACGAGCGCGGGGAGGGCGATATTCGAGAAGGCCGCTATGTGGAGGGCGTCGATGCCCTGAAGTCTGCCGTTGCCGCGCGTCGTTCGCGGGTTGCCTGATGGCGCGCCTGATATTCTCCGATACGTTTGTCGATGCGCTGGCGGACGTTCAGTCGGAGCGCGTCTATCAGCGCATCATTACGCTTGTGTCCTACCTTGAGCATATGCCGGAGATGGGCTCTCCCGATGTGCCCGAGGCCGCACGACGGCGTTTTGGCGAAGGTGCGCGGAAGCTGGTTGCGAGCCCCTTTGACGTGCTGTACCTATACGATGCCGACCGCGATGAGGTGCATGTGGACGGATTGGTGCACCAGCGGGCATTGTGACCAAAGCTAGCTTCAGGTGCGCTTGAATCGCGTGTCGGCAGCGGAGATGGTGGCCGGTCGCCGAATACGTGCGTGCCGTACACCGGCGTTCGCCGTTTGCTTGCGATGCAGGGGCGCTGGCTTCGATACAGTTGATTCGCTGTGCAGATAATTCGAGCCAGGAGGTTTTATGGTCAAGCTGGGAGTCTCGGTCTACCCGGAGCAGGAATCGGCAGAGGAGCTCGCCTCGTATCTCGAGCGTGTGGCGGCGGCCGGTTTCAAAAAGGTGTTTACCAGCATGTTCTCGGTCGACGAGGGAGCGGACGCTCTTGTGGAGCGCTTTGGGTCGCTCGCGGCTCGTGTGCACGAGCTTGGCATGGAGCTTTCGGTTGATGTGAACCCCGTGCTTTTCGACCGCATTGGGGCCGCAGCCGATAACCTCGAGATCTTCCACCGCATGGGCATTGATGTCCTACGTATGGACATGCCGTTTTTTGATGAGCGCAACGCTGCGCTGATTGAGAACCCCTACGGCATTGGCATCGAGTTCAACGCCATGATGGAAGATCTGCTCTGCCGCTTCATCCCGGCCGAGCTCATGCCCAAAGTTGCGGTGTGCCACAACTTCTATCCGCAGCGCTTCACGGCGGAAAGTGTCGAGGCCTATTGTCAGATGAACTCCTTCTGGAAGGCGCGCGGTGCTCGGGTGGGCGCCTTTGTGAGCAGCCAGAGCGAGGGCGCGCGCGGTCCTTGGCCGGTCCGCGAGGGCCTGCCTACGGTGGAAGATCACCGTGACATGCCGCTGGAGCTTCAGATTCGCCACATGCTGTTGCTCGGCGATGTGGACGAGATTTTGATCGGCAACGAGCCGGCAACCGACGATGAGCTCGCTGCAGTGGGTGCCCTTATGCGCAAGCTTTCCGGCGAGGAGGAGAAGGAAGACAGGGCCGCCGACGACCCGACGCGCCAGTTCGACGGACTTGCCGCCCTCTTTGGTGCAGGAGAGCGGACGCTTCTCCATATTGACCTTGATGAGGACATCTCTGCTGTCGAGCGCTCGATTGCGCTTGACTACCGCCGCCATAGCGACGGCGGCGATGGTACCGCGTACATGCTGCGCTCCCGCATGACGCGCATGTCCTACCGTGGGCAGACTATCGAGCCGCGTGCCTGGGCGGAGCCTGTGTTCCATCGCGGTGACATCGTGGTGGTGAACGACAATCTTGAGCACTACCGTGCCGAGCTGCAGGTTGTGCTCAAGGACATGCCCAATGACGGACAGCGCAACCACATCGGTCGTATTGTGCCCGAGGAGCTCTTCCTGCTCGATGTACTGGGGCCGCGCATCACGTTCCTGCTTGAGGAAGCATAACAAACGCTCGTAGGCTCGCGCACGAAGCTTATCGTTTTGTTGCGTTGCAAGGCCCGCCCCATCGAGGGCGGGCCTTTTGCCTACTTTGCGACATTCATGTTGACCGCTATGGTCAAATTGGTGCGTGAGGGGGCATTTTGCGGTGCCCGGTTACGATGCTCGGTGCAGCGGATGCCTCTACATGCGTTTGATTTTCAGCATAACGGCGTCAAAGAGTGACGCATGCGCCATCTTTCTCACGAAACGTTGCTCGGAAATGCCCTTTCACGGGGCAATTTGACCAAGCGGGGCTGCACGAACGCAATCGCATCGCGTTGCATCTAAGGTCCGAGGCACGTTTCAGCCCCCAGATTTCACCGTTTTCACCGGCCTGCCGTGAGCGGTCGAAAACCTCCCGCGAACGGTTTTATGCCGAAAAGCGTTTTTTCGGACGGCGTTTCGTTCACGGATTCTCATCTTGTTCGTACAGGCTACACGCGACAGGCATAATGCAAATCGGAACGAGATTGCGGCCGCGTTTCTCTAACCACAAATGTCCTAAACAAAGACCCAGTCTATTTGAGGGGAGTGGGGTCAATGAAGGTAGATGTGGCTGGAGTCATGAAGCGCTTTTCTGGCGCGATGATTCAACCTGTTATGTTTCTGTCGGTCGCCGGCATCATGTTGGCGCTAGCCTCGGTTCTGCGCCTGACCTATATGCCCGCAGCTGTTATTGGTGTGGGAGACTTTCTCTACAACCTGTTCATGAACGGCTTCATCAACAACTTGGTTGTTATCTTCGTTGTTGGTCTTACCTGCGCGTTCGCAAAAAAGCAAAAGACCGATGCGGCGGTCGTCGCTATCGCGTCGTTCCTTTGCTACCTGTACGCCGATAACTACTGGCTGAACCTTACCGGAACGCTCGCGCAGCCTGCTGCGGACGGCTCCTTCTATGGAACCGGACAGGCCATGGTACTCGGCGTCCAAGTTGTAGACATGGGCGTGTTCATCTCGATCATTCTCGGCTGCATTAATGGATGGATCTACAACAAGCTTTGTGACGTGCAGTTCCCTGATGCCGTGCGTATCTACGGCGGCACTAAGCTGGCCTTCCTCGTTTGCTGCCTCGCCGCGGCGCTCCTCGGCGTAGCTGCCACGTACTTCTGGCCGCCTGTCGCTAGCGGCATCTCCGCCCTTCAGGGCTTCATCGAAAACGCGGGATACGCGGGTCTGTTTGTCTACGGCTTCCTGAACCGCATCCTCATCCCGACTGGCCTGCATCACCTCGTCTGGATGCCGTTCAACTATACGAGCGTGGGTGGCGTTGCCGAGATCGCCGGTCAGGTCTATCAGGGCGCCGTGCCCATCTACACGGCTGAGATCGGCAACATTGCAAGCATCACCTCTATCGATCCTTCCGTTCGCTACATCGTCTTTGGCTTCTCCAAGGTCTTCGGCTCCATTGGTTGCGTGCTTGCTTTCATCGCGACCGCTAAGCCCGAGAAGCGCGCCCAGACCAAGGCTCTGCTGATCCCGTCTTGTTTCACTGCAGTGCTCGCCGGCATCACCGAGCCGCTCGAGTTCACCTACCTCTTCGTGTCGCCTTTGCTGTTCCTCGTGCACTCGCTGCTCGACGGTATCTTCCAGACGCTCCTCATCGCGGTGGGTTATCTGGCACAGTGCGGTTCGATTATCGATATCATCACGGCTGCGATCATCATCCCGTGGGATATGTCGCGCATCTACCTCATCGTTCCTGTTGGCCTTGCTGCCATCGCCATCTGGTTCCTGGCCTTCCGTTTCTTCATCCTGAAGTTCGACCTCAAGACCCCTGGCCGTGAGGACGAGGGTGAGGAGATCGACCTCTCCAAGATGAACCGCAAGGCGTTTGAGGCGCAGAAGGCAGCCGGTGGCGCAGCGGTGGCAGTTGCCGGCGGTGGCACCGCGGTCGTGGATGATGACGCCACGAACGTCCAGCACATCATCGACGGCCTGGGCGGCCCGGACAACATTGTGTCGCTTATGAACTGCTTCACCCGTCTGCGTATCGACCTCAAGGACATGAGCCTCATCAACGAGGACGAGGTCAACAAGTTCAAGAACTCCGGTATCGTCCGCGGCAAGAACAACGTCCAGATCATCGTGGGCATGAAGGTCCAGGACGTCTTCGAGAAGGTCATGGTGGCCCTCGGCCGCGACCTCGAGTAACGCATCCCTCTCAGGATGGGGTATCCTGCCCGGCCCGGTATGGGGTCCGGCCGGGCGGGAGCTACCCCAATCATCGGTAACCCGCCGGCGGCAGGAGCCGGCAGATAGAAAAGGAGTACCCATGAACGAGAACAAGAAGTTTCGCATCTGCATCGTCGGCGGCGGCTCCCGCTACACGCCGGGCATCCTGAAGATGCTCGTGGCCGAGAAGGACCGCTTCCCGATCTCGACCATCGTGCTTTATGACAACGAGGCCGAGCGCCAGGAGCGCGTCTGCGGCTACGGCAAGGTGCTGCTGCGCGAGTACTATCCCGAGTGCGAGATCATCCACACCACCGATCCCGAGACTGCCTTCACCGGCATCGACTTTGCCTTCATGCAGATTCGCGCCGGTCGCCTGAAGATGCGTGAGTCCGACGAGAAGATCGCTCTCAAGCACGGTTGCATCGGCCAGGAGACCTGCGGTGCCGGCGGCTTTGCCTACGGCATGCGCTCCGTGCCGGCCGTGTGCGCCATCATCAAGGACATCCGCAAGTACGCGCCTGAGGCTTGGGTGCTCAACTACTCCAATCCCGCGGCCATCGTCGCCGAGGCCACCAAGCGCGTCTTCCCCGGTGACTACCGCATCATCAACATCTGCGACATGCCCGTCGGCATCATGGGCATGTACGCCCAGGCCCTCGGCCTCCCGTCGAAGCAGCTTGAGCCCCGTTACTTTGGTCTCAACCACTACGGCTGGTTCACCCACATCTACGACAAGGTGACCGGCGAGGACTACCTGCCCAAGCTGAAGAAGATGTTCGCCACCCCCATGCAGGACGATGAGCACACCGGCCACGAGGTGGACGCCTCCTGGGCCGAGACCTTCCGCTTCATGTCCAAGATGGTGCGTGAGTGCGGCGACAAGTTCATGCCCAACACCTATCTGCAGTACTACCTCTATCCCAAGCACATGGTCTCGATCGAGAACCCCGACTACACCCGCGCCAACGAGGTTATGGACGGTCACGAGAAGCGCACGTTCGAGATGATCGAGGAGGTCATCGCTGCCGATAAGCTCAAGGGCACGCAGTACGAGATGACCGAGGAGGACTTCAACGACGGTCACGCCACCTACATCGTGGACCTCGCTTACGCTATCTCCCACAACACGCAGGACATCTTCCTGTGCATGACCGAGAACCACGGCATCATCTCCAACTTCTCCGAGGGCGCCATGGTCGAGGTGCCGGTCCGCGTGGGTGTGAACGGCGTCGAGGCCCTGAACGTGGGCGAGATCCCGACCTTCCAGAAGGGTCTCTTGGAGAACCAGTTTGCCTACGAGAAGCTCACGGTGGACGCCTGCCTTGAGGGCTCCTACGAGAAGGCGTGGAACGCGCTCACCCTCAACCGCTGCGTGAACGACACCGACACCGCCAAGGCCCTGCTCGATGACTACATCGAGGCCAACAAGGCCTACTGGCCCGAGCTCAAGTAAGCGCTCCTGGTGCCGGCGCGGCACCTCCCGTCGCGCCGGCACGGTCTGCGGGGACCGCGATCCCGCACTTCTTGCGACATGCGGTCGGGGGCCAAAAGCCCCCGGCCCTCTTTGGAGTTGTAGGCTGCCCACATGGGGCGGCCCGTATCGGACAAGGTAGGAGATTGCCATGACTGGTGTGCTCGTGCAGGCGCCCCTGGAGTTCCAGGCGCTGACGCTGCCCAAGAAATGCCTCTGTGTTGCCGAGATGCTCGTTGCCTACCTGTGGCCGCTTATCGGTCTTGTGGCGGCGCTTATCATGTGGCGGCGCAAAAGCGCGCTCATCTGGCGCTTCTGCGCCATCGCCGGCGCGGTCGCTAGCGTGGTGATCTATTTGTTTGAGTTTGGCGGGGCGATGCTTGCGGCCTAGCGCTCTCGCTCCGTTTTTCTCGCCTGGGCCCCGCTATGCTCTCGCCTGAGTCCCCGCTAGGCTCTCGTCTGGGCCTCCGCTAGGAAAGGGCGCTCAGGCTCTCGCGCTCCATCAGGTAGATGAAGCGCTCGAGTGCACGCTCCACAAGGGCAAGTGAGCCGGCGGCAAAGTAGTTTGGCTCGTAGGCGGAGAGCGCGGACTTGTTGCTCTTGATGGCGATGGCGAGGTTGGAGGCGCGCGCCACCGGTGTGTTGGCGTCTGCCGTCACGGCCACCGTTTCGAACCCGCATTGCACGCACTCAAGCGCGTCTTGCCAGCAGGCGAGACCGCTCTCGTTAAAGATGAGGGCGAGCCCCGCGTTGCCGTCCTCAGACTGCTCGAGGCAGGCGCGGGCGATCTGCGGCGTATAGGGCATGGCGGTGAACTCGAGCGCTCCTAGGCGGTAGACAAGAAGACGCCGGCAGATATCGGCATCGCCCGTGCCCTGTAACAGGACGCGCCCGCCACGATGGCGCATGAACGCCTGAGCGAGAAGGTCGATGCCGTTGGCGTCGTCTCCCGTATGCTCGACGACGCGCCGGTTGTTCTTGAGGTACTGGCCAAGCTGCCCCACCATATCGCTCCAGCTCGCATAGCCGTAGCGCTTGGCGGCGCGGTAGACGGCGGAGCTCGAGACGCCGAGTTCCTCGGCGATGAGGCCTATGGTTGGCTTCTCGCCCGCGCGCAGGTGGTTGCGCACCGCCTGGTAGACGGCACGATCGGTCGCCTCGATATCTAAGGGATTCTTGTGTCTCATGTGCGTGCCCCCTCGTCCGCGGTGTGGCCGGCAGGCAGCGGTGAGCGGTTTGAGCGATGCGCCGAGTATGCGGCGAGCGCGCTCTCAAAGAGCATGAGCACCTTTACCGGAAACATCTGCGTTGTTGCGCTGGGCGTGCGCGCGAGCTTGATTGCCACGTCGATATAGGGCAGGTCGTCGGGAAAGCCCGCGTCGATGATCGCCACGGTGGTGTAGCCCCGCTGTACCGCGTAGGAGAGAATGCCCTCGTAGGCCGGGCGCACGTTGACGTAGTTTTTGTCTGAGGCGGGGACCTCCTGCAAAAAGAAGAACATGACGCCCGCCTCGGGCGCCAGGGAGTCGAACGTCACGTAGTCGTATGAGGACACGGACGTGAGGCGGAACATATTGAGCTTACGGTTGACGTAGTCGGCAACGATGCCGATGGCGGGGTCGCCTCCCGAGTAGCAGATGTTACGCTTGCCGCGGCAGCGCTCGAGGCAGTCGGCGAGCATGGCGACCGCCAGATCGAAGTCTCCTTCGGTCACGTGTTGCGGTAGCACGCGCGTGCTGTGGATGTTCGAGCTCGTTTGATAGGCGTAGAGGTAGTCCTTAAAGCCCGAGAACCCGAGCTTCTTCACGGTCTTGATGACGGTGCTTTTAGCGACATGGCAGGACGCGGCGAGTTCGGTGAGCGAGATTTCCTCGCGGACGGCGTTGCTCGCAAAGAGCTTCTCGATAATCTCGCGCTCGGTATCTGTCAGCCTCTGCATGTGTACCGAGCCTCCGTCCTGTGTGCCTGCTGTTGCGCCCTGCCTATCGCTTTCAAGTATAGCCCGCGCGCGTCTGTGGAGGCGCGCGACGCGCTATGCGAACCAGATGGCGGTGTCCTGCGTGGTCACCGCTCCGTCGGCGTGCTTATGAAGCTCGCCTGCGCAGGTGTGCTCGGCCACAAGGCACATGGTTACCGGATCAAACCCGGCTGCCCGGATCTTGTCGATGTCGATGTCGAGGAGCTTCTGGCCCGCCTCGACGCGATCGCCCTGCGCGACGTGCAACGTAAAGCCGTCGCCCTGCATCTCCACGGTGTCGATGCCCACATGGACCATGACGGTGATGCCGTTGTCGCCCGTGATGCCAAAGGCGTGGCCGGTGGGGAAGAGCGCGTCAACGCTGCCCGAGACCGGCGCGATTACGGCGCTGTCGGTGGGGACGATGGCCACGCCGTCACCCATGGTCTTGCTGGCAAACGCCTGGTCGGCAACGGTCGAGATGTCGGCGAGCTCGCCGGCGACGGGGCAGAGCACGCTCGGGGCCGCCGCCTCTGTCTGCGCGGCGGTGGTTTCGGCTTCCTTGTTGAAGAGTTTGGAGAAGAGTCCCATGGTGTTCCCTTTCTAGGATGGGGGATGCAGGCGAGCGCCTCATCCAACGAGTGGTTGCGCAGGCTCGAGGGTGCGCACAGTGGAGCTCCTCGAGACAAGCAAAAATCCCGGTTGGAAAACCGGGTTCTGCGGGAACACGCGATGCTATGCAATTCTTGCGACAGGGATAGTCTAGCCGCGTAGTGCGGCGGGGTGCTATGTGCGGCGGACACCGTCCCCCGAGCGGACGAATCTGGTCGGTAGACGGCATGCGACGAGGCGGTTTTGCGTGAGTCGGTCGTTAGCGCTCGAGACTCTCTTCTGTGGCGGCGCAGGTGAGCTCGCCGTGCTTCACGCCGCGGAGGCCCAGAAGCTTGTCCGCCAGCTCGTACACGCGCTCGCCGTGACCTTTAAGAGCGAGAATCTCAAGGCAGTTGTGATGGTCGAGGTGCACGTGCATGGTCGAGACAATCTCGTGCGTGTAGTCGTGCTGGATGGCATCGAGTTTGCGTGTGAGGTCGCCGGTGTGATGGTCGTAGATCATCGTGAGCGAGCCTATGACCTCGGCATCGGGGGTGCGCAGCTCGTCTTGTACAAGGGACGCGCGGATAAGGTCGCGGATGGCCTCGGAGCGGTTGGTCGCACCTCCCGAGCGCGCAATCTGCGCGTCGAAGGCTGCCAAGAGGTCTGCGGGAATGGCGATGGAGAAGCGGGCGAGCTCGCCCGCGGCGGGGTGCGCGCCCATGGCTAGACCAGGCGTACGGAACCAACGGAGTTGTGATCCGCCTCGATGGCGTCCTCGTATCCCTCGAGCGCGGCACGCGCCTCGTCGAGCGCCTTCATGGCGCGGGCGAGCTTGTCCTCGATGCGCTCCATGTCGAAGGCTTCGGTCGCATGATACAGGTCGTGGCTCCAGCCCCGGGCAAGCTTGATGGTGTCATCCACCTGCCTCACGCTCATAGCGAGCTGGTTCATGTTCATTCCCACATCATGCATGGCCTGTCTCCTCTACAGCGCTTTAGGTTGGGGTGCGTGGCGGTAAGGCATGGTCCTTTGCGCCTATGGTCGATTGTACCGTCAACGGAAATGCAGCGAGACACAAAAATGCCCCGGGCAGCTCATGTGAGCGTGCCCGGGGCTGCGTGGTGCGCTGCAGATTGGGGCGGGGGAGTCGCTGCCCCGCCTTGTTGCAGCGCCTATAGGTAGTTCTCGAGCTCAGCGGCAAGGCGCGCCTTGGGCATAGCGCCCACCGTACGGCCAACCTCCTGACCGCCCTTGAACACCACGAGCGTGGGGATGGACATGACGCCAAACTTCATGGCGAGGTCCTGATTCTCGTCGACGTTGCACTTGGCGACCTTGAGGCGACCGGCAAGCTCGTCGGCAAGCTCGTCGACGATCGGCGAAAGCGTGCGGCAGGGGCCGCACCACGGGGCCCAGAAGTCAATGAGAACGGGGAGCTCTTCGCTCATGAGCGCGCCAAAGGACTCGGCGGTGACGTTGGTGATATCTGCCATGGTTCCTCCTCGGGGGAGTGCGCGTGGGTTGCGCTTCGGTTGGTTACGTTTGGGGTTATACCCACAAGGCCCGTCGTGTTTCACAAATGATGGCGCATCGCTGTCTTTTTTGGTCATGCTGCACCTGCGATTGCCGTGCGCGGCGCCAGTCCGTGTCTCCGCCGCACCGTTGCGTTGGCGTGTCCCGGCGTACAATGGGGTGAGCAGATGTATGCCCGCGGCAGTGGCCGCGGATGTAATCAGAGGAGGGGCGGTGTCCGTCTCGTCGCGCGATGTGCGCGCCTCCCGTTTGGCGGCGGCGCAGCAGGAATTCGAGGACCTTGCCGCAAGGGGCGTTTGCATGGATGGCGACGGTTTCTCGCCCATCGTGCTCGTCAAGGGCGACCTTAATGAGGCCGAGCAAGCGGGCGGCACGCTCTTGGCGGGCAACGACGGTCGCGCGCTTCGGGCGGCGCTGCTCAGGCTTGGGTACGCGCCGGAGGACTTCTGCGCTCTGTCCGCCGTTGCGGGGGAGGGCGACCCATCTGTGGTGGATATGCCTGCCGCGGGAGAACCGCTCGCGCCCGAGCTGTTCCGCGAGGCGCTCGAGGCACTCGACCCCGAGGCCGTGGTGCTTCTCGATGACGTTGCGGCGGGTGTTATGCGGGAGGCCTATGCAGACGCCCTGTCTCTCATCGAGCAGTTTGAAGTGGCAATGCTCGAGCCGGGTCTTGTGGCGCATGTGTTGGGAAGGCGCGTGCTCGCCCTCGGGGGCTTTGAGGCCGCCTTGCAAGACCCGGCGGCAAAGCAGCGCGTGTGGGCCTATCTCAAACAGCTTCCACCCGCGGGCGCCCCGTATTGAGTGTCTTGTTGAGGCGCTCGGCTCTAAACGCAAGGCCCAGCGGCAAACGCATAGATATATAAAAGAGGCTCCCTTGCGGGAGCCTCTTTGGTGAGCTTGTGCTCATGCGAAGGCGTCACTTGGACGCCTCTTCGACGGGTGAGTCGTATGGGACTAGTCCTCAGCGATCTCGGTGATGGCGCCGGCCGGGCAGTTCTCCTGGCAGATGCCGCAGGCGATGCAGGAATCCTCATCAACCACGGTGGCAACGTCCTGGATCTCGAGAACGCCCTGGGGGCAGTCGTCAACGCAGACGCCGCAAGAGATGCACTCGTCGGCAGAAATTACGGGATGGGCCATGGTAGTTTCCTCCTCTAGTAGCGCCCGGCGTCCAGGCGTATGAGCCGGGTCTCGTGGCTTCAATATACCCCGGCATCGTCTATTTGCAAGCCCCTAATGTGACCAATTCATACCGTTCACCGAGTCAGCCGTGGTGAACAGTTGTGCACCGCAAGGACGGCTACCACAACCTGCAGGTGGGCGGACTACAAAATCTTATATGAATTGACTTAGATTTTCTGAAACGTGGCGTATAGGGCAGCGTTAGGCGGGATAAGATAGGAGCGAACGAAAAAGAGCCGTCCTGTCACGCCGACAAGGAATCGGCGGCACGCGGCAGCGACCGGCGGGCGTCCCGCCCCCGGCAAAAGGAGGGACATCCTATGAGCAACAAGATCCTCGGTATCGACCTCGGTACCACCAACTCGGCTATGGCCGTCTTCGAGGGCGGTAATCCCACGATCATCGTCAACGCCGAGGGCGACCGCACCACCCCGTCCGTTGTTGGCTTCCGTGCCGACGGCGACCGCGTGGTGGGCAAGGCCGCTAAGAACCAGGCCGTGACCAACCCCAAGAACACCGTGTTCTCCATCAAGCGCTTCATGGGCCGCAAGTTCTCCGAGGTCTCCTCTGAGATCAAGACCGTACCCTACAGCGTCAAGGAGGGCCAGGGCGGCCGCGCCGTCGCCTCGATCGACGGCCAGGACTTCACGCCCGAGCAGATCAGCGCCATGATCCTGCAGAAGATGAAGACTGACGCCGAGAAGTACCTCGGCGAGACCGTGACCGACGCCGTCATCACCGTTCCGGCCTACTTCAACGACGCTCAGCGTCAGGCCACCAAGGACGCTGGCAAGATCGCCGGCCTGAACGTCAAGCGTATCGTGAACGAGCCGACGGCTGCCGCGCTCGCCTACGGTCTCGACAAGCAGGGCACCGACCAGCGCATCCTCGTCTTCGACCTTGGCGGCGGCACCTTCGACGTCTCGATCCTCGACCTCGCCGACGGCGTCTTTGAGGTTCTCTCGACCTCCGGCGACAACCACTTGGGCGGCGACGACTGGGATCAGCGCGTCATCGACTGGCTGGCCGACAAGTTCCAGTCCGACAACGGCATCGACCTGCGTCAGGACCCCATGGCCCTGCAGCGCCTGAAGGAGGCCGCCGAGAACGCCAAGAAGGAGCTCTCCGCCGCCCAGCAGGCCACCATCAACCTGCCCTTCATCACCGCTGACGCCACCGGCCCGAAGCACCTCGACTACACGCTCTCCCGCACCGAGTTCGAGCGCATCACCCACGATCTGCTCGAGCGCTGCAAGCAGCCGGTCACCAACGCCCTGCGTGACGCCAACCTGCGTCTGTCCGACCTGACCGAGGTCATCCTCGTCGGCGGCTCCACCCGTATGCCCGCCGTGCAGGACCTCGTCAAGAAGATGACGGGCAAGCAGCCCAACATGTCCGTGAACCCGGACGAGGTCGTGGCCTGCGGCGCTGCCGTTCAGGGCGCCATCCTCGCCGGCGACGGCCCCTCGGACATCCTGCTGCTCGACGTCACCCCGCTGTCGCTTGGCGTTGAGACCATGGGCGGCATCATGACCAAGATGATCGACCGCAACACCACGATCCCGACCTCCAAGACCGAGATCTACTCCACCGCGGCCGACAACCAGACCTCCGTCGAGATCAACGTGCTCCAGGGCGAGCGCGAGCTGGCGCGCGACAACAAGTCGCTCGGCAAGTTCCAGCTCACCGGCATCCCGGCTGCCCGCCGCGGCGTCCCGCAGATCGAGGTCACCTTCGACATCGACGCCAACGGTATTGTGAAGGTCTCCGCTAAGGACAAGGGCACCGGTAAGGAGCAGCAGATCACCATCTCCGGCTCCACCGCCCTTTCCGACGAGGAAGTCGACCGCATGGTGAAGGACGCCGAGGCTCACGCCGAGGAGGACAAGAAGCAGAAGGAGGAGGTCGAGGTCCGCAACCAGACCGACAGCCTCTGCTACTCCACCGAGCAGACCCTCTCCGAGCTGGGCGACAAGGTGCCCGCTGACGTGAAGAGCGACGCCGAGGCCGCTATCTCCGCTGCCAAGTCTGCGCTCGAGGGCTCCGACGTCGAGGCCATCAAGGCCGCCGGCGACAAGCTCCAGGACGTTGCCTACAAGCTCGCCCAGATCGTCTACAGCGACGCTCAGGCCCAGGCCGACGGTGGCGCTCAGGCTACCGCGGGCTCCGATGACGATGTGGTCGACGCCGAGTACGAGGTTGTCGATGACGAGGACGCGAAGTAATCATGGCTGCGCGCGATGCTCGCACGGAGGCGGACGTACCCGCCGCCTCCGCTGACTCTGAGGAGAAGGACGTGAAGATACCCGTAGAGGACGCCGACGAGGCCCGTGTCGACGAGGCTGCCGACGCTGCGGCCGAGACGCCCGTCGAGGGCGAGGGTGGCGAGAGCGCTGCCGCCGAGATGACCGAGGACGAGATGATCGAGGCTGCGATTCGCGCTGGCGAAGAGGCGGCGGAGAACGACTTCAAGGTCAAGTACGAGCAGGCACAAAATGAGCTCGTTGAGCTGCGCCGTCAGCTTGCCGAGGCCGAGGAGGTGCGCGAGGGGGCAGACGCCCGCGTGCGCGAGGCCCAGGACCGCGCGACGCGCCTGCAGGCCGACTGGGAGAACTTCCGTCGCCGCACGGCAGCCGAGCGCATCGCCGAGCGCGAGCGCGCCTGCGAGAAGCTCGTAACCGCGCTCCTTCCGGTGATCGACGACATGGAGCGTGCCATCGACCATGCGCGCTCGCAGGAGATGGCAGACGACCTCAAGCAGTTCGTCGACGGCGTGGACGCGGTTCACACCAAGATGGTCGACGTGCTTGCGCACGAGGGCGTCGAGACCATCGATCCGGCGGGGGAGCCGTTTGACCCGCTCGAGCACCAGGCCGTTGGCCGCGTCGAGGACCCGAGTGTCTACGACGAGACGGTGCGCGACGTGTACCAGAAGGGCTACCGCATGGCGGACCGCATCCTTCGCTCGGCGATGGTTACGGTGACCTATGGTGGCGCCAAACGACCGGCGCCGGAGCCCGAGGACGCTCACGAGGGCGATGCCGAAGGGGCAGAGCCCGAGGCGTCTCAGGAGTAAGTGACGGGGCTCCGGGGCAGTGACCCCGGAGCCCTTTTATACGAAAGGGGGCAAGGCGTATGCCGCAAGGTAAGAATTTCTACGATGTTCTCGGCGTCAAGCGCGACGCCTCCGAGAAAGAGATCAAGAGCGCCTTTCGCAAGCTCGCTCAGAAGTATCACCCCGATGCGGGCGGCGACGAGGCCAAGTTCAAGGAGATTAGCGAGGCGTACGATACGCTCTCCAATCCCGATAAGCGCAAAGAGTACGACCAGCTGCTCATGTTTGGCGGCATTCCCGGTGCGGGTGGGCGCCCGGGTGGCGCCTACACCTACGCCGGCGGCCCCGGCGCGGGCGGCTGGAGCGATATCTTTAGCAGCATCTTTAACGGCGACGGAGCCTTTGGCGGCGACTGGGCCCAGGGCTTTGGCGGCATGGGCGGACAGCGCGCCTCATCGCGCCCGCAGCGGGGCAGCGACCTGTCGCTTACCGTTGACGTCTCGGCCGAGGACGCCTTTATGGGCGCCACGCGCAAGGTGACCTACCGCATCCCCTCCACCGGTGAGCAGCAGGTCATCACCGTGTCGGTCCCGGCCGGCGCGGTCGATGGCGGCAAGCTCCGCTACAAGCGCAAGGGCGAGTACGGCGCAAACGGCGGCGAGCGCGGCGACTTGGTGGTCACCACGCATGTTGAGGAGCATCCGCTCTTCAAGCGCAAAGGCGCCGACGTAACCATGACGCTGCCCATATCCGTTGCCGAGGCGGCGCTGGGCTGCCAGGTAGATGTGCCCACCCCCGGTGGCGCCACGGTGCGCCTCAAGGTGCCGGCGGGCACGCAGACGGGCAAGACGTTCCGCTTTAAGGAGATGGGCGCCCCGGACGTGAAGCGCCGCGGTCGCAAGGGCGCGCTGCTGGTAAAGGTCGAGGTTGAGGTGCCGACGCGCCTGTCGGACGCCGAGCGCCGCGCCTTTGAGCAGCTGCGCGACCTCGACGAGAGAAACTACCGCGAGAACGTGGACCGGTATCGCGCAAGAGTGTAGGACGTGACGGCACCGCGCCCCCGTCCCGTGAGGGGTGGGGGCGCCGGCACCGAGGGAGTTGGTTGAGATGGCTCAGGCAGATCGCGACAAGCCGCTGTACATGATCAGCGTAGCGGCGGAGCTGACGGGTATGCACCCGCAGACCCTGCGCGTCTATGAGTCGAAGGGCCTTGTGAACCCCAAGCGCTCGGGCGGCAACACGCGCCTGTACTCGCGCTCGGATATCGAGCGCCTCGAGCTCATCAACCAGCTCACCGACGAGGGCATTAACCTTGCCGGTGTGGTGCGCATCCTCGACATGAAGGAGCGCGCCGAGAAGCGTGAGGCCGAGATTGAGGAGCTGCGCGCCCGTGTGCGCCAGCGGGAGGACGAGGTCGCCGAGTACAAGGTCCAGAAGAAGATCACCGCGCTCGTGCCGCGCGGCGGCTCGGCCGACCCGGAGCAGGTGCTCCGCGGCCTGTTGGGCGGCGGCGGCATCTAGGTTGTCCGGTGCGTGATGGCCGATAAGCTGGTTTAAGCCAGCATAAGCTGGTAAACGTGGTTTTGCGATGGCGTCGTTTTGCTAAAACCACGTTTGCCAGCGTTTTTGGGTGCTGGAGCGCTGGTAAACGTGGTTTTAAGGAATCGCCGCCTCACTCGAGGCGAGGTAAGCGGGTTATATGCCGAGCGCGAAGAGTGCAACGAGGGTAACGAGGTAGGCGGCGGCCAGCAGGGCGAACGGCGCATCGCGGCGGACGACAAAGCGCAGCTCATAGTAATGGGTGCGACCTGCCGGCCCGGTGTAGCAGCGCGCCTCCATGGCGCGGCCGAGGTTCTCGGCATGACGGAGCGCGCTGGTAAAGAGCGGCACCAAAAGCGGCGCGCATGCGCGGGCGTAGGCGATGGGCCCCTTGCCCTCAAGGTCTGCCCCGCGCGCCGTTTGGGCGGCGACGATATCACGTGCTTCCTGCGAGAGCGCGGGCACGAGCCCGAGCGCGATGGAGATGACGAGCGCCGTCTCGCCCGCGGATACACCCAAGCGCTCGAGGGACCCCAAAAGCCAGGCCAGCGCATCGGTGAGCCCGACCGGTGTGGTCGTGAGCATAAGAAGGGATCCGGCTACCAGCAGCAAGAAGAATCGCACCGTGTAGAGAACGGCCGCCTCGACGCCTCCCGCATGGAGCGCGATGGGGCCGAGCGTGGCGACGATGTTGCCCGTCTGGATGAAGAGCAGGTTGATAAGCGAGGTCACGGCGAGAAAGATTGCGAGCGGTCTCACCTGTGCGAGAAGGCGCCCTGCGGGAACGCGGGACGCTGCCGCGGCGGCGCCTACGGCGATGAGGGCGACGGCGAGTGTCGCGGGACTTTGCACCATAAGGCAGCTCATCATAAAGATGACGGTGGCGACAAGCTTTGCCCGCGGGTCGATGCGGTGGAGCGGTGAATTGGCGGTGTAGTACTGGCCGATGCTAACGCGAAGTGCCACGGTCCACCTCCTCGATAAGCGCGCGGGCGAGATCGGTGCCCGTAAGGGGGTATTCCGGAAGGCGCACGCCGTGTGCGGCGAGCGTGCGGGAAAGGGCGAGGGCCGCGGGCGTGCCAGGTGCGGCGCCCGAGGAGAAGACCTCGCGCGGCGTACCGTTTGCGACAACGCGCCCGCCCTCGAGGACCACGACGCGGTCGGCAAGCTCCGCCACATCGCCCATGTTGTGCGTGACCATAAGCAGGGTCGTGCCTTGTGCGCGGAGGCGCGCGATGAGCGCGCGCATGCGCGCCTGACCGCGCGGGTCGAGGCCCGCCATGGGCTCGTCGAGTACAAGAACCGGAGTCTTGAGGGCAAGAACGCCGGCGAGGGCGACGCTGCGCTGCTGCCCGCCCGAAAGGGCGAACGGCGAGCGCGCGAGGAGCGCGGGCGCGGGCTCGAGACCCACGAGGGCGAGGGCGTCGTGCACGCGGGCACGCACCTCGTCTTCGGCAAGGCCGAGGTTGCGCGGGCCAAAGGCAACATCGTCAAACACCGTCTCGGCAAACAGCTGGCGCGCGGGGAACTGCGATACGTAGCCGATCTGCGCGCGCAAAAGCCGGCGACGGGCGTGGTCGGCAGTGTCGATGCTGCCGACGGCTACGCTGCCTGTCAGGGGAACCTTGAGCGCGCAGACGAGCTCGACAGTGGTCGATTTGCCAGCGCCCGTGCGTCCTATGAGCGCGGTGAGCGATCCTGTGGGGACCGCGAACGAGACATCCGAGAGCGCGAGCGGCAGCTCCGCTTGGGCGGCGTCCCGGCGACGGATGAGCCCGCGCCGCCGGCGGGTGGGGCGATCGGCGGCGTAGGAGAACGATACGTGGGAGAGGCGCACCGCGGCTGCATCTGTTGCGTTGGAGCCTGCGGCGGGTGAGCCCGCGGTGGCAGGCGCGCTGTTGCGTGGGCTGGCGCCCGGTTGTCCTGGCGTCGCATCGTGGCGAAGGCTCACGCGCATGCGCTCGGCAATGGCGCGTGCGAGTTCCTCGGTATCTGTTGTGCGCTCCAGCCCGGCAAAAACAGGGGAGTAGCGGCCGAGTTCCTCGGCAAGGCCAGCGGCAAACGGCAGCTCGAGCCCCAGATGTCGGAGCGTTTCCCCCTCGGCAAAGACCTCGGCAGGTGTGCCGTTACGGGCGATGAGCCCGCGGTCGAGCACCACCACGCGGTCCGCGGCGAGTGCGTCTTCCATATCGTGCGTAACATGAACGATGGTGATGCCCCGCCCGCGCAGATCTGCGATAATGCGCCGTATGTCCTGCTTGCCGGTGTCATCAAGAAACGCACCCGGCTCGTCGAGTAAAAGAACCTCGGGCTCCATGGCGAGCGCCCCGGCGATGGCGACCCTCTGGCGCTGCCCGCCCGACAAGTCGGCGGGGTCCGCCTGGGCGTAGTCGCTCATGCGCACGGCGGCGAGCGCGCGGTCCACGCGCTCGGCAATCTCTGCTGCGGGCACGCCCAGGTTCTCGGGGCCAAAGGCAACGTCGTCGGCGACGATGCTCGTCACCATCTGGTCCTCGGGGCGTTGGAACACCATTGCGCAGCGTCGGCGGACGGCGGCGGCATCGTGGGCGTTGGTGACCGGCTGGCCAAGAACCTCGACCG
>CASELS010000013.1 GCA_949288855.1 uncultured Collinsella sp.
GGTCTCCTGCTCGGCCTCGGGCTCGCCGAGGGTGCGCACCGCGTCGGGCATACGGCCGCCCTCCTCGGCAACGCGCTTGGCGTACATAATCTTGGCGCGGTCGGTGAGCATATTCTTGCGCTCAAAGCCCGCCTTGTCCGCAAACTTCTCGGCACCGGTTCCCACCAGCAGGTTGTTGGCGTCGCCGGTAGCAAGGGCGCGCGCAACGCTCACGGGGTTCGCAAAGTTCTTGAGCGCGCCAACGGCACCAAACTCGAGCGTGTCGCCGTTCATAAAGGCAGCGTCGAGCTCGACTTCCATCTCCTCGTTGGGCAGGCCACCGTAGCCAACCGACTTGTAGTACGGAAAATCCTCGACCTCGCGGATCGCACGCTCGATGGCGTCACCGGCGCTGCCGCCGCCAGCGAGCATGTCGCCCGCCGCCTCGACGCCCTCGCGCGCCATTCTCCAGGTCGCGATGATTCCCCACATGGCTTCCTCCTCAAACCTTAGGTCGCCCGGCGGGCGCCGGCAGTGCGTGCCGGCCCCGTCCCTTATACCAGATGCGCCCGTGCCCCGCGGCATCGCCAACGGGGCACGGGCGGCGATGCGGTGTGTTCGCATGCTCGCTGGGGTATGTCCCCGGCGTTCACCTCTTACAGATCGTCGAACGAGAGGTCGTCGAGGTCGATGTCATCCTCAACCGCGGTCTCGGCCTCGAGCGCAGCCTGCTCCTCATCGTGCAGGTACTGGTTGTCGATGGTCTTGATGAAGGGCAGGTAGATGAACACGCCCATGATCAAGAGCAGGATCTGCAGGACGCCGCCGACCCAGTTGGTGGCGATGAGGCCCGAGATGCCAAGCGGCATCGTCCAGGGCACCTGGACGCCGGAGCAGATGGGGACGATGCCCAGGTCCATCGCGAAGTAGGAGATGATGATGTTCAGCGTCGGCACGAGGATGAACGGGATGATGATAACCGGGTTCATAACGATCGGCAGACCGAACACGATCGGCTCGTTGATGTTGAAGATGCCGGGCACAAAGGCGAGGCGGGAGAGCTGCTTGATGCGCGCGGACTTGCAGAAGAGCACCATGGCGATGAGCAGCGAAAGCGTGGAGCCGCAGCCGCCGAAGGTGGCGAAGAGGTCCTGGAACTGCTGGCAGATGATGTGGCCCTCGCCAACACCGGTGCGGAAGAACTCGAGGTTCTCGGCAGCGAGCGTCTGGAGGATCGGGTTGAAGACGGCGCCCACGACAGAGCCGCCGTTGATGCCGAAGAACCAGAAGGCGTGCAGGAACAGGTAGGCAACAACCATAGCGCCGAGCGTGTCACCAAGGCCGAGCAGCGGAGTCTGCAGGAACTGGAAGACGATGTCGAACACGTTGGTGCCAAAGAGGCCGAAGACGACGTTGATGAAGAAGAAGATCGTCATCGTCATCGTAATCGGGATGAGGGACGAGAAGGACTCGGTGACGGTGGGCGGAACGCCGGCGGGCATCTTGATGACCCAGCCGCGGTTCTTGACCCAGGTGTAGATGGCGGTAGCACCGAAGGCGCAGAAGATACCCACGAAGATGCCCTTGGCGCCGACCCAGCCCAGCGGGATGCCGGAGAGCGCGACGTCAACGGCCTCGCCGCCGACCTCGACCGAACCGGTCACGGTGTAGGGCATGATGAGGAACCATGCCATGAGGGCGGCCGCCGCGCAGAAGAGCGAATCGCTCTTGACCTGGTTGGCGTAGCTGTAGGCAATGCCAAAGGTCGCAAAGATGGCCATCAGCGAGAACGTGGCGTCAGACGGCTTGGAGAGGTAGGTCGCCAGCGTGCCGTCGGCGATGGGGATGCTCGCCACCCACTCGGAGAAGCCCGGGATAGGCAGGTTGGCAATGACGAGGAAGATCGAGCCCGCGATGAGCAACGGGGTCGAGATCAAAAAGCCGTCTCGAATGGAGACGAGGTACTTGTTGTTGCCGATGGCCTCGGCCAGGGGCATAAGGACTTTCTCGAGTTTCTCGAACACGGGAAGCCTCCTTAGTAACCTAAATATCTATCTGCTTACTTCTTGTAGGTCTTGATGAGCTTGACGGCGTACTTGAGCGACGCCTCGCCGTCCATAAGACCGTAGGCCTGCTGGTCGAGGATGCCGACGGGGATGTCGTAGGTGCCCTCGATGCGCGCCTTGGTGGCCTCGTACTGATGGTGAACCTGCGGGCCCAGAAGGACGCAGGCCGGGTGCTCGGACGCGGCGATCTCATCGACCTTGCCGATGGGATAGGCGCGAACCTCGACCGGCAGATTGTGGGCGTCGCCCACCTGCTGCATGTTCTGGGCGAGCATGCTCGTGGACATGCCGGCGCTGCAGAACAGGTAGATCTTCTTCTTGTCTGCCATAGTCCCTTCCTTTCTCTGCGGCCTTGCGACCGCGTGACAAAACCGCGCGGACCCATACCGCGCGGGGAGCAGCGATCTGGACCCTTACGCGTCCTTCTCCATGCGACGGTAGACGTCGATGAGCTCGGCGGCCACGATCTTGAAGCTCTCGGCAGCCATAAGCTGGTCCTCGGCGTGGGTGATCATGAGGGTCATGTTCACCGGGTCGCCGGCGGCCTCGCGCTGGATAAGCGAGGTGTGGGCGTCGTGCCCGCCCAAGAAGCTTTCGTCACCGGCCTTCATGAGCTCGTCAGCGCGCTTAAAATCGCCCGCCTTCGCCGCGGCGACCGCCTCGACATAGGAGCTTCGCGCACCGCCCACGGCGGCAATGATCTGGAAACTCGTCCGTACCAACTCGTCCATTTATTCTCCTTCCAGTTCGCTCAGGAGCACCTCGAACCGCATGTCGTCGATCAGTTCCTGAATTGCCTGCTGTTTGGTCAAAAGACCGGTCATGGCGCGATAAAACGCCTCAAGGTCCGCGCCCGCGTCGCGCGCAACGCAGACCATGAACACCGCTTGAACGGGCGTGCCGCCCCAGTCGACGGGCGTGTCGGTGAGCGCCACGGCCACAAAGGTCTTGCTGCTCACAGCCTCGTAGGGGTGCGGAAGCGCCACCAGATTGCCAAACGACGTGTTGGCCGCACGTTCGCGCTGCCACACGAGTGCCTCAAAGTTCTCGGGCAGCTCGTCGTAGGCGGCGCAGCGCTCACAGAGGAAATCGATGATCTCCTCGTGCGTGGCGAGCGCGCAGTGCGGGAAGAACAGGTCGCGCGAGAAATACGATTTGATGTTGGCGTCGCTATCCTGCTTGAGGGCGCGCTTGACGTCGCGGCGGCTCGTCTCGTCCAAAAAGAGGCTGATGTGGACGACGGGCTGCTCGACGGCGCGCTCGAGAGGCACCGTGGTGAAGATGTAGTCGATATCGGTAAGGTCACGCGTGTTGAAGTCGGAGGCGTCGCAGGTGTCCACACGCTCGAAGTCGGAGCTAAACTCCTCCTGCAAGCGGTAGGCAAGCAACCGGGCGCTGCCCGCGCCGGAGGCGCACACCACCAGCACGTGCTTTTTAGCGTGCCCCGTGTGGCGACGCTCGAGCGCCAGCGCAAAGAAGAGGGCCACATAGCCAATCTCGGCATCCGACACCGCCGTGTCGTGGCGCTCACCGAGCACGCCGAGCGCGTCGGTTGCCATGGAAAACGGCAGCGGATAGCGCGCCTTAATGTCGGGAAGCAGCGGGTTGTCGTAAACCATGCCGTACTTGAGGCGGACCTCGAGCGGCATGAGGTGACGCGCGAGGTTCATGCGCAGCTCCGCATCATCGCGGAAGTCAAAACGGAAGGCGCGCCAAACAACGTCGAGCATCTCAGCAGCGAGGTTCCAGGCCTCGTCGGTGATCTCGAGGTTTTTGGCCCCCTCCCCGCTCGAGGAACCATCGCCCTCGATGAGGTGCTTGCTCGCGAGGTGGATGGCGATGTAGGCGACCTCCTCCTCGGGCAGGTCGACGGCAAAGGCGCTCTCGATGGCGCGAGCGACCGCGTCGGCAACGGCGTACTCCGCCGTATCGCGCACGTGCTCGAGGTTTGCCGCGTCCATGGGGACGTAGCAGTTCTTGCGGATGCGCGTAATGGCGATAGCGATGTGCACGACGAGGTTCTGGTGCGACACCGGGTTGATCTTGTACTGCTCGCGGTCGAGAACCTCGGTCACCTGGTGCTCCACGGCGTCGAGCATGGCGTGGTAGTCGGCGTCGCCGAGCTCGTCGTCGGCAAGGCGCGCCTCGACGGCGATGTTTGCGAGGCAAAGACGACGGTCCATCTCGGAGCCGGCAACGCGGATGCCGTGGCGCGGGCGCTTCTCGATATGCAGATGGAACTCGTCGAGGGTCTGCTCCACGCGGCGCAAGTCGCTCGAGATGGTGGAGCGCGATACAAACAGCAGGCTCGCCAGGTCCTCGAGCGTGATCCAGTCGGTGCGGGAGAGCAGGTCCTGCAACAGGTAGGCTACACGCTCCTCGGGCGTGGAGGGCAGACGGTCAAACGCGTCGCGCGCCGCCGAACCGCTGAGCCATGCCTCAAAGCCCTCGCTATCGAGGACATCGACCACATAGCGCTGGCGCGCACGGTCGTAGACGATGATGCCGCGATCGTGCATGGAGTCATTGGCGTGGCGGATGCGGTCACGCATCGCGCGCTCCTTGACGCCGAGGTGCACGGCAAGCTCCGCCGGCGCAATGCCGTCGTGCTTCATGATGTAGCGCACCAGATTGGTATCTTGCATACCCTCATTCCTCCCTCGCCACCATACTATCTGCGATGGCGGCGATACGGACGGGCGTCCCGTGCCGGTAGAGGCGGCAGTGACTCTGCACGAATTACTGCCGCCCTGCACAAACGTACGGACGGGACTCTGGACGGAGCGCCAAGCGCCCTCGTCAGAGCCTCGCTAAAATGGGCGCCGCCCGGCCGAATGGCTGAGCGACGCCCGCATGTGCGTCGACGACTTGTGCTGTGCCGCTACTCCTTGATGAAGGCGAAGGGGTGCTCCGGCAGGATGTAGTCGAGCAGGAACAGCTCCTCGGCGGGGATGCGGCCAAGGAGGTTGCGCGTGCCGTCGTTGGGCATGTCGCGGCGGGCGATGTGGAGCTCGCCACGATAGTGCGCCATGTTGTCGTTCACCACGAGAACGTCGCCCTTGTGGAAGGTCTCGGGCGCCTCGCGCGGGGCGATCTCGCGCTCGCGGAAGATGAAGCGCGGCCAGCTCGAACGGATGAGGTACTCGGAGCAGTCGCCGCGCTCGTTGTGGTTGAAGCCCCACAGAACCTCGCGCTCGCCCTCGGTGATGCCGGGGTCGAGGTCGATGCGCATGGTAACGCGGCTGGTGTCGACCACGGCCATGGCAGCAAGCTCGTCCTCGCTCGCAAAGGCGTTACCGATGATGATGTCGTCGATAAGGCCCGTGCCCACGAGGTGGCGCACCTGCAGGTCGATAGGACGACGGCGGTCGTCCTCGCAGGTGGGCAGACCGGCAAAGACCGGCCAAGGGCCAAAGGTCTCGGGCTGCTGGCTCGAAACGAAGGCTGCCGTCTGGAAGCCGGCCTTATGGTACTTGCGCGAGAGCTCGACAAAACGCTCCTCGCTCATGCCCGTCCAGGGCTCGGGGAAGAAGTTTGCGCAGGTAACCATGTTGCGCTTGTCGGCGCCGCGCTCGACGAGAAGGTCGAGACCGAGGTTGCCGCTGCCGTTGAACTCAACCTTGATGCCCTCGCGATTGCGGGTGAGCATGATGTCGCCCTCGTCGCCCAGATGGCCGTCGAGGCGGATGATGTCAACGCCCATGTCGGCAAAGGGCTTGAGGTTCGTTGCCGTGGCACCCAGGCGCTCAAACACGTGCGGGTTCGTGTCGACCGCAACGGTGTAGCCAAGCTCGTGGGCGCGCTTCATGAAGCCGCCAAACTCAGCCACCGTCTCCTCGGCGCCCTTCTCCACCGAGAGCAGGCAGGTGAAGATGCGGGAGAAGCCGTACTTGGCGGCAAGCTCCATGTACGCGAAGTCCTTCTCCTGAGTCGAATGCTCAGGGTAGAGGGAAATTCCTAGACGGTGCATGCTTTGTCCTTTCTCTCGGGGGCGAGCGCCCCGTTGTACCACAGAGAGTTCCCCGGATGCCCGGCGCAGCGCCGGGGCATACCGCTTCTATTGTTCCCACTATCGATACAGGCTATCGGCAGGTGAGAGGCAAGTCAATCAGGCCAACTGCCGGCTGGCGTGGCAGAAATCGCGAACGTTTGAGGGCATGGCGGCCGCGCTAAGACCTCTATGATGGGCTAAGGACCGATTCTAATCGGCGCGTCCGCGCCCGTGCGCGGCGCGATCCATCGTGTTGGGAGGAACCATGGCACTGCTGAGAGAGTTCTGCGCAGAGAACATGGAGCGCGTACCGGCCGCCGTCGCAGCGGGCGCCGGGCGTATCGAGCTCTGCGACAACCTTGCCGTTGGCGGCACGAGTCCCAGCGTAGGCGTCGTGCGCGCTGCCGTTGCCTTTGCGCGCGAGCACAACGTGGCGGTAATGGCCATGGCACGCCCGCGCGGTGGCAACTTTGTCTACACCGCCGCCGAGCAGCAGATGATGGCAGACGACATTGCCTCTGAGCGTGCCGAGGGCGTGGCGGGCGTTGTCTTTGGTTGCCTCGTGCGCGACGACGCAACCGGTGAGTTTGCCATCGACCGCCCCATGACCTGTGCTCTCGTGCAGGCCGCTAAGGGCGCCGACGGCGAAGGGACCCCTGTGCAGGTGACCTTCCACATGGCCTTCGACGAGCTTTCTGAGGAGCGCCAGCGTGAGGCCATCGACGTACTTGCCGAGCTTGGCGTCGAGCGCATCCTCACCCACGGCGGTGCCGCCGGCACGCCGATTATGGGCAACATCGATCACCTCGCCCGCCTTATTGCCTACGCGAACGGGCGCATCACCATCCTCCCCGGCGGCGGCATCACGCACGCCAACGCCGTTGAAGTAGCCGAGGCCCTTGGGGTATCTGAGGTCCACGGCACCAAGATTGTCGAGCTCTAACATCGTTTGCGCTCGACGTCTCCCCTATCCGGGCAGCACGTCCCCCTCGTCTGTCGCAAGGCGCGGCGGCGGAAGTCTTTAGGGCTTCCGCCGCCGCGCCGTTTTTCTCAAGATTGGGGATGCCGTCTGATGCGAGACGCCGCCGCCTATGCGAGGGCGTCCGCCATGGCAGCCGTCGTCTGCGGCGTCGCCCCGCAGCACGCACCTACGAGGTGAGCCCCGGCAGCAACCCAGTCGTTGACGGCACGACCGAACGCCTCGGGCCCGTCTGGCCAGGTAAGGGTATCGTTCTCGTCGCGCACCGGCATGCCGGCGTTGGGCCTAACCATAACCGGCGTACGAGCCGCGGCAACCATGCGCGGCAACGCCTGCGTTGCCGCCGCAATCGAGCAGCAGTTGACGCCAACCGCCTCGGCCCCGCGCTTCTCCGCCCAAAGCACCGCGCCCTCGATTGTGAGGCCGTCTCCCAGAAGATTTCCCTCGTCATCGATGACAAAACTCACCAAGACGGGCATACCGTCCGCCGAATCACGCGCCCCGGCAAGCGCCGGCTCCAAGTCGCGGATGGACGTGAACGTCTCGAGCAAAATACCGTCTACACCCGCAACAAACAGCGCCTCTGTCTGCTCGCGATAGGCTGCGCGGCAGGCGCGAAACTCAGGCGTGTCGCGCCGCGTCCACTCAAGGCCGCAGGGGCCGACCGACCCAAGTAGCACCTGCGGGTACGCCGCACGCGCGTTGTCTGTGGCAGCACGGTTGACCTCGGGCATGGCAGGCACAATCAAATCGCGCGCAAGTGCCGGCTCAGAGGCCTGAAACGTATTGGTGATAAGGACCTGCGCGCCCGACGCCTCGTACAGACGGTGAATCGTCTGCACGGTCTGTGGCTCGGCGAGATTCCAGAACGCCGCCGGCACATCCGCCGCGCCCGACTCACCCATGAGCACCGTTCCCATGGGGCCCTGCGCAAGCAGCACCTCAGACGCAAGGCGCTCGCGCAGCTCCTGCGCACCCGTGCGGTTATAGTAGGCGGTCAAATCCGGCAAGGTTCCTCCTCCTCGCCGACCATGATGTTTTGGCCCTCAAGGTAGGTGAGCCAGCGGTTCATGGTGTCCTCCGAGACAGCGTGCTCCATCTGGCAGGCCTCCTCGTCCGCCCGCTCAAAGGGAACCCCGAGCTCTTTGATGAGGAAGGTGCGCAGCAGGCGGTGGCGATACCACACCGCTTCGCCAATCTCGCGACCGCGGGGCGTGAGCATGACCTTGCCGTAATGCGCCTGCTCAACAAGACCTTGAGCCTTGAGCACCGAGACCGCTTTGTTGACCGAGGCCTTGGAGACCTCAAGACGCGTGGCAATGTCAACGGAGCGGACGCCGCCCTCGGCACCCTCTTCTTGCTCGATACGCACCATGCACTCGAGATAGTCCTCGTTTGCCATGGTGAGATGAAGCTCTTGGCCTTGTTCGGTCGCTGCCATGCGCCCGCCTCCTTGGGAGTCGCGCCGGCGCCGTTGGACAGAAGCAAAAACGGCGACGGGCCCGGTGGTGTTCAGCTGATTCTACCCCAACGCGCCGCGCGTGCTAGAGTGGGAGGGTCCGACCACACAAGCGAAGGGATCGAGATGTCCGAAACCGCACACTCCGATGTTCTTACGCGCTTTATGCGCTACGTCCGCATTGACACCACCTCGTCCGACGAGCACGCCGACCGCGTCCCCTCCACCGACAAGCAGTTCGACCTTGCGCGCGTGCTTGCCGACGAGCTCACCGAGCTCGGGTGCGAAGGCGTGCACGTGACCGATAACGCCTATGTCATCGCGCACGTGCCGGCCAGCGCCGGCGCCGAGGAGCGCCCCGCGCTCGGCCTCATCGCCCACCTCGACACCACCGAGGTGGTGAGCGGCACCAACGTGAATCCGCATATCGTCCACTACGAGGGAGGCCCTCTTGTCTGCGGCGAAGGTGCCGAGGGCCCCGTCTCGATCGCGCCCGACAAGCTCCCCGCGCTCGACACGCTCGTGGGTGAGGACCTCGTCGTGACCGACGGCACGACCCTGCTCGGCGCCGACGACAAGGCGGGCGTTGCCGAGATTATGGCGCTCGTCGCGCGCCTCGCTGCCCATCCCGAGCTGGCGCACCCGCGTCTTGGCATCTGCTTCTGCCCCGACGAGGAGATTGGCCACGGCGCAGAGCTTCTTGATATCGAGGGCTTTGGCTGCACGTACGCCTACACCGTCGATGGCGGCCCCGTCGGCGAGCTGGAGTGGGAGTGCTTCAACGCTGCCGAAGCGACGGTGCGCTTCCGCGGCTACTCCATCCACCCCGGCGACGCCAAGGACAAGATGGTGAACGCGGGCAACCTGTTTGCGCGCTTCCATGCGCTTCTGCCCGAGCACGCCCGCCCCGAGCACACCGAGGGCTACGAGGGCTTCATCCATCTCGAGGGTGTCTCGGCCACCTGCGAGCACGCCACGGCGCGCTACATCGTGCGTGACCACGACGCCGCCAAGTTCGACGCAAAGATCGCCCTCATCGAGCGCGCGGCCGCCTTTGTTAACGCAGAGCTCGGCAGCGATCGCGTCACAGTGGAGATCAAGCAGCAGTATCGCAACATGGCAGAGATCGTTGCCGACTACCCCGAGCTCATCGAGCTTGCAAAGGAGGCGTTCACCGCTGCAGGCGTGGAGCCGCACGTGCTCCCCATCCGCGGCGGCACCGACGGCGCCCAGCTCTCGTTCCGCGGCCTTCCCTGCCCCAACCTCTCCACGGGCGGATACTGCTGCCATGGCGTAAATGAGTTCATCCCGGTGAGCTCGCTCGAGAAGATGGTCGACGTCCTCGAGGCCCTCGTGGCGCGCTTCGCCTAGTACCAAGCTTGATAAGAAAGCGCCCCGGATACAGACGCTTTGTCCGCATCCGGGGCGTTCTATCACGCGACTAATCTGGCGCTGTTACTCGGTGGTTGCAGTCTCGCCGTCCTCGGCAAGTTCCTCTTCATCCACCGAGCTCGAGGTGGTCGCCGTGCCGTAACGCCAGTCCTCGTTGCTGTTCTCGTACAGGTCGCCCACGGTGCCGCCCGTACCATCGCCCTGGCCCATGGTCTGCGGACCCTGCGGATCCTCGCCGGCGTCAACGCGCGCCATCATCTCTTCAAGCTGGTCCTCGTATACAAAGACGAAGCTCTGACCGTTGATGTAGGTATCCTGACCCGCCCACGAGGGAATGTTGGCGGAGTACATGCTGTTGACGTCCATACCGCGCATCGCGTTGATGAGCGACACGATGTCCGAGACCTGAAGCGAGGTCTTCACCATGTCCGCGAGCTGATTCATGAGCGCGGGCACGGTGGCGATGTCGAGGTTGTTCAGGATCTTCTCAGCGAGCGCGCCGAGCACCATGCGCTGATGGCGCATGCGCGTGTAGTCGCCGTCGGCAAATTGATGGCGCGCACGGCTGAAGGTCAGTGCCGCCTCGCCGTCCATGTGCTGCTGGCCGGACTCGATGGTAACGGGGCCTGCCTCGGGGTCGTCGACCTCGTCGCCCTCGGGCACGTAAATGTCAATGCCGCCGACCGCGTCCACAAGCGCCTTCATGCCATCGAAGTTAATCTCGGCGTATTCAGAGATCTCCACGCCGCAGAGGTCGTTCACCGCCTCGACCATATCGTCGGCACCGCCATAGCTAAACACCGAGTTGATCTTAACGGTCGAGCCTTGGTAAACGTAGCGAGTGTCGCGCGGGATGGAGATGAGCGTAACCTGTTTCTCGATGGGGTCAACGCGCGCGAGAATGATGGAGTCGGTACGGTAGGTCTCCTCGCCGGGACGACCGTCGGTACCCAGAAGAAGCATGTAAAACGGGTCGCGTGCCACATCGGAGTCGACAAGCGTTGCCAAGAGGTCGCTCGTGATGACCTCGCCGTCGTTCAGGCGCGACATGAGGTTCGTGACCCACGCGCCCGCGGCGACGACACCCACCAAAAGCACGCCCAAAATACCCACAAGGATGCCACGGCGGACCACGCGTCCGCGGCGGCGCTGGCGCGCACGCTCGGCGTAGCGGCCGACGTTCTCGCGGCTATAGATACGGCTCGCGGCGCCCGAAGTGGGACGGTGCGCCTGCTGAACGGGCTTTTTGCGAATACTCATAGGCAACCTAACTTAGTCTTCGGCAAGGTCAGGCACCTGAACGCGCTCGACCGAGGCGCCCAAGCCGACCAACTTGTCGCAGAACCGCTCGTAGCCGCGATCGATGTGATGGATCGCAGAGACGTCGGTCTCGCCCTCGGCGATAAGTCCCGCCACCACAAGCGCGGCGCCACCGCGCAAATCGGGCGAGACCACCTGGGCACCCGAGAGTGACTTCACACCATGCACGATGGCGTGGTGGCTCTCGATACGAATATCGGCCCCCATGCGTACGAGCTCGGAGGCAAACATAAAGCGATTCTCAAAGATGTTCTCGGTAATCACCGAGCTGCCGTCGGCCATGGCAGAAAGCACCATAACCTGGGCCTGCATGTCGGTGGGGAATCCCGGGAACGGCAGGGTCTGGATATCCACCGGCGCGATGCGGTCGGCGCGCCACACGCGCACCCCGTCGACGCCGCGCTCAAGACGGATGCCCATGAGCTCCATCTTCTTGAGCACCATACCGAGGTGATGCGGGTTGAAGCCCGTGACCTCGATACCGTCCCCATCGGCCGCAAGGGCGCCCGCAACGATAAAGGTGCCGGCCTCGATACGGTCACCGATCACGCGGTGCTCGACCGGATGCAGCTCGTCGACGCCCCCAATCTCCACGACCGGGGTGCCGGCGCCCTGGATCTTGGCGCCCATCTCGTTCAGCATGTTGGCAAGGTCGACGATCTCGGGCTCGCGCGCGGCGTTGTCGATAATCGTCGTGCCCTTGGCGCGCACGGCAGCCATGATGAGGTTCTCGGTGGCACCGACGCTCGCAAACTCGAGGGTCACCGTCGTGCCGGACATTCCCTCGTGCGCATCGGCAAAGATGTAGCCATGGCTCGTGTCAAAGGAGACGCCGAGCGCCTCGAGCCCCAGGATGTGCATGTCGATCTTGCGGGCACCGAGGTTACAGCCGCCCGGCATGGCGATCTTGGCGCGACCGAAGCGACCGAGCAGAGGACCCATAACCGCGGTGGAGGCGCGCATCTTGGCGACGAGCTCGTAGGGCGCTTCCCAGGAGTTGGCGCCCGAGGTGTCGATGGCGAGCGTGTGCTCGTCAACAACCTCGATCGTGCAGCCCAGGCCCTTTAGGACCTTGCCCATGACGTGCACGTCGGAAATATTGGGAACGTTGGTTAGCGTGGTCACGCCCGGCGCCAGAAGCGTCGCGGCCATGAGCTTGAGTGCCGAGTTTTTAGCACCCGAGACGTGCACGCCGCCCGAAAGCGCATGCCCGCCCTGAACGCGGATGATGTCCAAGTTCCTACCCCATCTACCAGCTAGAATCGATTCCGGCCCGGCAGGGGCCGGGCAGCTAGGCGGCAAGCAGGAGCTTGCGCCACGCCATCTCATTATAAAGATAGGCGCGGCGTGCATCATCTTGCGACAAATTACTCAGCTGGTCTTCAAAACCTTGGAGCTCGGCGCGGATGGCGTCGGCGTCGATGGCGTCGAGGTCGCAGGCGCGCTGGGCCAGCACGACCACCTCATCTGCGGTGATCTCGGCGTAGCCGCCGGCAACGGCAAAACGGTGGTCGACCGCCCCCATCGCCTGGTCGCACACGCGCACGATACCGGCCTCAACGGTGCAGATCTCGCTCGCATGCCCCGGGAGCACGCCCATCTCGCCGTCGGTAGAGGGAAGCGCCACAAAGGCAGCTTCCCCCTCGTAGGCATTCGATTCCGGGCAAGCGATACGGATGCGCATCGGTTATGCACCCGCTTCCATCTTGGCGGCGCGCTCGCGCACGTCGTCGATGGTGCCGGCGTAGCGGAAGGCCTGCTCGGGCAGGTCGTCGCACTCGCCGTCCACAATGGCGGCAAAGCTGCGCACGGTGTCCTCAATGTGCAGGTACACGCCCTGGTTGCCGGTGAACTTCTCGGCCACGTGGAAAGACTGCGACAGGAACTGCTGCAGCTTGCGCGCGCGGTTCACAGTCAGGCGCTGCTCCTCGGAAAGCTCGTCCATACCCAGGATCGCGATGATGTCCTGGAGGTCGGAGTACTCCTGCAGAATCTCCTGGACCTTGACGGCAACGCGGTAGTGCTCCTCGCCCACAACAGAGGGGTCGAGGGCGTCAGAGGAGGACGCGAGCGGGTCAATGGCCGGGTAGAGGCCGAGGCTCGCGATGTTACGCGACAGAACCGTCTGGGCGTCGAGGTGGGTGAAGGTCGTCGCCGGAGCGGGGTCGGTAAGGTCGTCCGCGGGGACGTAGACCGCCTGGACCGAGGTGATCGAGCCAGTCTTGGTCGAGGTGATGCGCTCCTGAAGGTCGCCCATCTCGGTAGCGAGCGTCGGCTGGTAGCCAACGGCAGAGGGCATACGGCCGAGCAGGGCCGAAACCTCAGAGCCCGCCTGAGAGAAGCGGAAGATATTGTCGATAAAGAGCAGCACGTCCTGGCCGCGGTCGCGGAAGTACTCGGCCGCCGTGAGGCCGGCAAGGCCCACGCGCAGACGCGCTCCGGGAGGCTCGTTCATCTGACCGTAGACCAAGCAGGTCTTGTCGATAACGCCCGATTCCTTCATCTCGAGGTACAGGTCGGTGCCCTCACGGGTGCGCTCGCCCACGCCGGTGAAGACCGACGTGCCGTTGTGCTCGAGGGCGAGGTTGTTGATGAGCTCCTGGATGAGCACCGTCTTGCCCACGCCGGCGCCGCCAAACAGGCCGGTCTTGCCGCCGCGGATGTAGGGCTCGAGCAGGTCAATTGCCTTAATGCCCGTCTCAAAAATCTCGGTCTGGGTGGTGAGCTCGTCAAAGGAGGGCGCCGGATGGTGGATGGGATAGTAGTCCTCCACCTCGGGCATCTCCTTGCCGTCGACCGGCTTGCCGAGCACGTTCCAGATGCGCCCGAGCGTGCCGGGGCCCACGGGCATGGTCATGGGGCCGCCCGTGTCGGTAGCGGTGATGCCGCGGATGAGGCCATCGGTGGAGCTCATCGCAACGGTACGCACCACGCCGCCCGGCAGCTGGCTCTCGACCTCGAGGATCGTCGACACATGGCCCATGGGCGTGTCCGCCTCGACGGTGAGCGCGTTGTAGATCGCGGGGACCTGCCCCTCGAACTTGACGTCGACAACCGGGCCGACGATACGGACGATATGCCCCTCGCCCGCCGTATGGCGCTCGACGGCGTCTTTGATGTCGTTCAAATCGTAGCTCTGAGCCATTGCTATTCCTCCAATGCGTTGGCGCCGCCCACGATCTCGTTGATCTCGGTCGTGATGGAAGCCTGGCGCACGCGGTTGTAGGTGCGGGTGAGGGTCGCGATGATCGCGGTGGCGTTGTCCGTGGCGGAGTGCATGGCCTTGCGGCGAGCGCCCTGCTCGGAGGCGGCAGAGTCGATCAGCGCCTGGTGGATAACGGTAAGGACGTAGGACGAGACGAGGTTGCCGAGCACCACCTCCGCAGAGGGCACGAAGGCAAAGCTCGACGAGATGCGCGTCGGGGCCTCGTCCTCGTTCTTGCGCGGACCGCGCGCAAGCGCCACCATCTCGGTGTCGAGCGGCAGCAGGTGCTCTACGCGCAGGACCTGGTCGACGCGGTTCTTGGCGTGGTGGTAGATGACCTCCACGCGGTCGAAGTCGCCTGAGGTGTAGCCGTGCGTGATGTAGCTTGCAATCATGCGGGCCTGCTCGAGCGTCGGCTCGGCAGAGCTTCCCTCAAAGTGCATGACCACGTTGGCGCGACGGCTAAAGTACTCGGTCGGTTTGCGGCCGCAGGTGATGAGTTCGACCTCCTCACCCTTCTCGGCGCAAGCGTGCATGATCTTCTCGGCCTCGCGTGCAACGCCCACGTTGAAGCCGCCCGCAAGACCGCGGTCGCTCGCGATGGCGACCACAAGAACGCGCCGCTCGGCGTCGTGGCGGGCCAAGAGCGGGGCGTCGCCCGCAGCCTCGGCATCCTGCGCCACGGTGAGCATGACGTCGGTCAGCGCGTCCTTGTACGGCTCGGCCGCGTAGGCGCGCTCCAGCGCACGACGGATCTTGGCCGTGGAGACCATCTCCATCGTGCGGGTGATCTGCTTCATGCTCGTCGTCGAGGTGATGCGCTTCTTGATCTCGCGAAGGTTGGCCATAGCGTCTCTACGCCTCCTGATCCACAGAGGCGTCCGCGTTGCTCTCCGCCACGTGCTTAGCGGCGAAGTCGCGCTTGTAGTCGGCGATGGCGCGATCGAGGTCGCTCTCGAGGTCGCCGGCGATCTTCTCGGTGCGCAGGCGCTCCAAGATCTTGCCGTAGCTGCTCTTGAGATAGGTCACGAGCCCGTCGCGGAACTCGAGAACCTGCGAGATGGCCAGATCGTCGAAGTAGCCCTGGTTGCCGGCAAAGAGCACGGCGACCTGCTCGGCCACGTCGAGATGGTAGTAGCGCGCCTGCTTCAAGAGCTCCATCATGCGCGAACCGTGCGTGAGCTGCTTTTGGGTCTGCGCGTCGAGGTCGGAACCAAACTGAGCAAAGCCCGCGAGCTCCTGATAGGAGGCGAGGTCAAGGCGGAGGTTGCCCGCGACCTGCTTCATGGACTTCACCTGAGCGGCACCGCCCACGCGCGAAACCGAGATACCCACGTCAACGGCCGGGCGCTGGCCCTGCAGGAACAGGTCGCTCTGCAGGTAGATCTGGCCGTCGGTGATCGAGATCACGTTGGTAGGAATGTAGGCCGACACGTCGCCGTCCTGCGTCTCGATGAGCGGCAGGGCCGTCATGGAGCCGCTGCCGAGCTCCTCAGAGAGCTTGCAGGCACGCTCGAGCAGGCGGCTGTGCAGGTAGAAGATGTCGCCGGGGTAGGCCTCGCGTCCCGGCGGACGACGCAGCGTCAGCGACATCTGACGGTAGGCGACGGCCTGCTTGGAGAGGTCGTCGTAGATGACGAGCACGTGCCCGCCCGGGTTCTCGGCGTTCGCCGGCTTGCCGTCGGCACCGTTGTACATAAAGAACTCGCCGATAGCGGCACCCGCCATAGGGGCGATGTACTGCATAGGCGCGGACTCGGCGGCCGTCGCGGAGACGATGACCGTGTAGTCGAGGGCGTGGTGCGCCTCGAGCGCCGCGCGGATACCCGCCACTGTGGAGGCCTTCTGGCCGATGGCGACGTAGATGCAGATCATGTTCTTACCGCGCTGGTTGATGATCGTATCGATTGCGATGGCGGTCTTACCGGCCTTGCGGTCGCCGATGATGAGCTCGCGCTGGCCGCGGCCGATAGGAATCATGGAGTCGATGGCGAGGATGCCCGTCTGCACGGGCTCGCACACCGGGGTACGATCGATAACGCCGGGCGCCTTGAACTCGATGGGACGACGGTGCGTAGTGCGAATCTCGCCCAGGCCGTCGATGGGCTGGCCGAGCGGGTTCACCACGCGACCGAGCATACCGCGGCCGACCGGGATATCCATGATGCGGCCGGTGGTGCGGCACTCGTCGCCCTCTTTGATGGCGGCAACGTTGCCAAAGAGCACCGCGCCGACCTCATCGCGCTCGAGGTTCTGGGCAAGGCCGTAAACGCGCTCGCCGGTCTCCTCGCTCTTGAACTCGAGGAGCTCGCCTGCCATGGCGCTCATAAGGCCCGAAACACGCGCGATGCCGTCTCCGACCTCGTCGACATGCGAGACCTCCTGCGTATCGATCGCGGCGTCAAGCGTGTTCAGACGCTCGGCCAAGATCTTAGTGATGCTCGCGGCATCAATGATCTCACTCATGGGCTGCCTCCCCTCCGATAGTGGCAGTGGTGGAATCGAGGGCCTCGCGCGCAGCGCGCAGCTGCGTCTTGACCGAGATGCCGCGGCGCTGGCCGCGCGCCTCGATCACAAGGCCGCCGATGATAGACGGATCGACGTTCTCGATGAGGAAGACCTCGCGGCCCAGACGCTCGCGCACGCGCTCAGAAATCTTGGCACGCAGGTCGTCGTCGAGCGGCACGGCCGTGGTGACCTTGACGCCCACCACGTCCTCGTCCTCCTCGGTCATGGCGTGATAGGTCGCCGCGACCTCAGAGAGAAGATCGAGCTGCCCGCGCTCGACCATCGTGGCGAGCACGCCCAGAAGCTCGGGCGACGCAGAGGCGAGGGTCTCCAGGTCAGCGCGGTTCTTGAACACGCGCCCCTGGCCCTTGCCCGCCTCGATGAGCGTGCGGGCATAGGTCTCGAGAACGCGCTCCTGCTTCCGGCTAGTCGGCATTCAGGCTACCCGCTTCCTCGATGTAGCGCTCGATGAGGCGACGCTGCTCGCCGTCCTCGTCGAGCGTCTTGGCGACGATCTTGGAGGCCACCGAGACCGAGAGGTCTGCGATGGATGCGGCGGCATCCGCGTAGATGGAGCGGCGCTCCTCCTCCGCGGACGTGTGCGCCTTGGCGAGGATGTCCTCCGCCTCGGCGTGCGCGGCGGCGAGGATACGCGAACGCTCGGCCTCCGCGTCCTGACGGGCGGCGAGCACGATCTCGGCCGCCTGACGGCGCGCGTCGGTCACGATGTCGTCGGACGCCTTGCGGTCGGCGATTGCCTTCTGGCGGGTCTTCTCGGCCTCGTCAAGGCTATCGGCGATGCGCTTCTCGCGCTCCTCCATGGTGGCGAGAATCTGCGGCCACGCCATCTTGGCGAGCACGATGAGGATGATCAGAAACGCGATGAGCGCCGGGATGAACTCCGCCATCTTGGGGATGAGGATGTCCGCACCGCCGGCGGCCTCCTCGGCAAACGCCGGGCGGGGCAGCGCGAGGGCGGCCGCAACACCGGCGAGGCCCATCACATAGACGTTGTGCTTCATAAGGTCAGCTCCTTAACTCAGATGAGACTCAGCGAGCTTCCCTTAGGCGATGAGCGTCACGACGAAGCCGATGAGGCCGAGTGCCTCGGTAAACGCGGACGCCAGAATGAAGACGGTGAAGGCGCGACCCTGGATCTCGGGCTGGCGAGCCATGGCGCTCGTGGCACCGAAGGCAGCAAGGCCAATAGCAAGACCGGCACCGATAACACCGAGACCGTAACCGATAACTCCCACGATTCCTCCTTTGACGTGCGCCTTGGCGCTAAGTAGCCTGTGGCGCTAAGTACCAACTATCTACCCGGGTCCGGGGAGCGGGCCCGTGGTGACCTGTAAAGCGGGCCGGGCGGCTAGTGCCCCTCGGCCTCAGCGATCTGGATGTACACGGCGGCAAGCACCGTGAACACGTACGCCTGCACAAACGCGACGATGAGCTCGACCGCATAGATAACAAGCAGGATGGCGAGCCATGCGACGCTCGGGAGTGCCCCGAGCGCGTTCATGGCGCTGAAGTGCTCAAGCAGAGGCTCTGCAAAGAGCGCCGCCATGATGGAGAACGAGCCCATGACGATATGACCGGCGAACATGTTGCAGAACAGACGGATGGCAAGCGTGATCGGGCGGAGCAGCAGCGAGAAAACCTCGATAACCCACACGAACACGTTCATGGGGAAGGCCACGCCCGCGGGTGCCAAGCTCTTCCAATACCCAATGAAGCCGTGCTTCTTGCATCCGAAGTAGATGAAGTACACAAAGGTGACGAGCGCGAGCGCGGCCGTGCAGCCGATGGCGCCCGTACCCGGCTTCATGCCCGGGATGAGGCCGATGAAGTTGTTGATGAGGATGAAGAAGAAGATCGTGGCGAGAAACGGGAAATGGCGGCGCCACTCGGTACCGACAACACCCTTGGCCACGTCGTTTTGCACGTACTCAACGAGGTACTCGACGCCGTTGACAAAAAAGCCGTGCGGCACGAGCGTCTGCTTCTTGACGAAGAGGACCATGACGACGGCAAGCACCACCGCGGCAACAAGCAGCCAGAACGAGTACTGCGTGAGGCCAAATGTGAGGTCGCCCGCCACGGGTGCCGAGGAAAACTCGGCAACGAGCTCTTGGATCTCACCCGAAAGCTTTGCGAACGCTTCCAAAGTTCCACCTTTTCTTCCAGCCGGCACAAGGCCGGACCGTCATTTGCCGAGCATAACCACCAAGACGGTGGATATGACGACCAGCGCCCCCACGAACCCGCACATCTCCCCCACCGCAAACGGCACCAGACCGCCGCGGTCGAGGAGGTAGGCGGCAAAGACGCCCACGAGGAGCACAGCGAACGAGACGCCGATTGCCAGCATCCCCGCCACCATGTTCACCCGGTTCGTGCCCTTAAGCACCGGCGCGAGCGCCGCTGCCAAGGGGACGAAGGCGACTAAGCCCACGAGAGCCCCGATGACGATGTGCACGGTGCTGCCCGGCCAATCAAGGGCAGACAACATCTTGCACCTCCCTGCTCGAACCACCCGCGCAAACGAGCGATTCGAATCTCGTTCCGAATACTCTAGCCAGCCCCACCGAAAAGTCAACAGATGAAACCCTGACGTGACACAGACGCGTCATCTTGCCTGTTCAGCGGTGCTTTTTACGTGACGATTGCCCCGGTTTGAGAAACCTTAGCCCTCGAGCGCCGTGATTTTGGCGATACGGCCCTCATGACGGCCACCCTCAAAGGCGGTCGTGAGGAACGTCTTCACGATCTCTTTGTTGACGTCGAGGTCAACAAAGCGACCGGAAAGGCACACGACGTTGCCGTTGTTGTGCTGACGGAAGAGCTCGGCAAACGCGGGCGTGGTGATCGAGGAGGCGCGGACGCCGTCAATCTTGTCCGCCGCAATGGCCATGCCGATACCCGTGCCGCAGACGAGCACGCCAAAGTCGGCAGAGCCCTCGGCCACCGCGCGCGCCACAGGCGCGGCGTAATCGGGATAGTCGACGCTCTCGGTGGAGTCGCATCCCATGTCCTCGACCTCGCAGCCGAGCTCGTTGGCGATATAGGCCGCAAGCTCCTGCTTCTGCTCGAACCCGCCGTGGTCGGCGCCGATGGCGATACGCATGCTTCGTCCTCTCAAACGAATGGGTTAGATACATCGCTTTCTATATTACTGAATAACGCGCGTCCGCGCCGCCTGGCTGGCCGGCGGGTTAAAGCGAGCGCCTCCCGGCAGGGGTCCGTCCCAGCTGCCGGGAGGCGCTCATGGCATGTCTGGCGCGAGAGACGCGCTACGTCAGAAGAGGTGTGCTACTTGGTCTTGGGCAGCAGGAAGAGCGCCAGGCCAGAGAGCAGAAACGGAATGGCGAGCGCAGCAAAGCCAACCGAGAAGCCCATGGCGTCGGCAATACCCGCCACAACGGTGTTGCCGATGATGGCGCCGAGGAACGCCATGATGTTGATGACCGCGTAGGAGGAAGCGATCATCGAGACGGGCACGATGGTGCCGTCCTCGTTGGCAAGCGGCGCGTAGGGCAAAGCGACGATGGCGCTGAAGACGAGCATGAGCAAGAACGTGGAGCTGTAGAGGAAAGCGACGATGGCCATAAGCTCCTGCGACGCGGTCATCATGTAGAGGAGCACGGCGCCGATAGCGCTGCAGATGACCGCGAAGATCTTCTCCTTACCGCGGAACCAAGCCTTGATGATGAAGTTGGAGGCGACCATGGCGACGCCCATCACGATGGCGTACCCGATAAGGATCATGTTGGTAAGACCCGGGTTCACGGCCATCTCGGCCTTGATGACCTCGATGCTCTGCAGGTAAGAGGGCAGCCAGGCGAGCGAGACCACGCCCACCATGTTGTTGCACAGAAGCGCGAAGCCGAGGACGAGCGAGTTCTTGTGCTTCCAAGCGGTGAAGAGCGACACGCTGCCCGCAGGCGGAGTGTACTTCTTGGGGACGATGACCACCATGAGCACAAGCGCGATCAAGAAGAGTGCGGAGAGCACGTAGTAGGCAATCTGCCAGCCCATGCCCACAAGACCCGTGAACACGGTGTAGGCAAGCAGGGCGCCCAGGCCGGCCGTGGCGACGACCACGGACTGCACGGTCTGACGAACCTCGGGCTGGAAGTTCTCGACAATGACCTTGGACACGCCGTTGGTGTAGCCCGTCTGACCGATGCCGATGAAGAAGCGCGAGGCCAGAAGGCCGGTAAGCACGCCCACCGCTCCGCCGGCGCCGGCGGCGAGCATGCCGGAGAGGCCGAAGGTGAGCGAGGCCACCGTGAGGATGGTAAGAGCCGTGACCATGAACGGCTTATAGCCAAAGCGGTCGACGATCCAGCCGGAGACGAGCGTCATTACGATGTTGCTCGCGTAATAGAGGTTGGTGATGTTGGCGAACTCCGTCGCGGAGTACCCGTACTCACCGCGGATGGCCGTTGCGGCAACGCCGATCAGCGACTTGTCGAGATTGGCCACCAGACCGATGAAGAAGAGCGTCAGAAAGATCGCTACCTCTTTACCCTTGAGCTTTCCCATTGTTTCCTCTCTTTCCTATTCGAGCGGCCGCATGGCCGCCAAGCGCCCGGGCTGGGGGCGACACCGCACCCGGGCGTTTCAGTACCGGTGGCCTTAGGCCGCGTGGGAGGCGAGCCAGTCCATGGCAACGCTGACGTGCGCCGCGCACCCCAGCTTGAAGAGCGACTCGTCGAGCGTCATGTTGGGGTTGTGCACCGGATACTCGCCGCCGGTGCCGAGCTGCATAAAGAGCGACGGGACCGCCTGGCTCACGTAGGAGAAGTCCTCGGTGCCGGAGAGCGGCGGGCAGGAGATGACGTTGTCCTCGCCCACCACGTCGGCAACCGACGGGGCGACCTCTCGAATGAAGTCGGCGTCGTTGTTGGTAGTCGGCGTGCTGAAGAAATCGATGTGGTAGGTGCCGCGCCAGGCGCGCACGATGCCATCGACCATCTCGGGGATGCGCTTGACCAAATGATCGCGGTCCGCGCGCGAGAGCGTGCGCATGTTGCCCTGGAGAACGGCGCTGTCGGGAATGATGTTGGTCACGGTGCCTGCCTGGACCGCTCCAATGGAGAACGTCACCATACTGCGCGGATCGGCCTCGCGCGTCATAAGGAGGTTCAGCTGCGTGTAGAGCTGCGTGGCGATCATCGAGGCGTCGATGGTCTGGTTGGGCATGGAGCTATGGCCGCCCTTGCCCTGGATCTGGATGATGAACGTGTCCATCGAGGCGCTCGCAACATCGGGCGCAAAGAAGAAGCGGCCGCGCTCAAGGTCGGGCATGACGTGAAGCGCAAACGCGGCGTCGACATGCGGGTTCTCGAGCAGCCCGTCATCAATCATGAGCTTAGAGCCGCAACCCATCTCCTCGCCCGGCTGGAACATGAGCTTGACGGTGCCCTTGAGCTCCGCCTCGTGCTCCTTCAGGATCTTGGCAGCGCCCAGAAGCATTGCCGCATGCGAATCGTGGCCACAGGCGTGCATGAGGCCCTCGCACTGGGACTTATAAGGAACGTCGGCGAGCTCGGTGAGCGGAAGAGCGTCGTAGTCGGCACGCAGCAGGATGCAAGGCGAGCCCTGGCCGATGGTCGCAACAAGGCCGGTCGCGTGCTCCATGCGCCCAAAACCGGCGCGCTCGTACTTCTCCACCACCTCAGAAGGAATCTCGCCACCGCAGGGCTTGGCCTCAATACCCATGCGGGCGAGTTCCTCGGCCACGTACGCCTGCGTCGCGGGAAGGTCAAAGCCCTTCTCGGGGTTTTCATGGATATGACGGCGCCACGCGATGATCTGGTCTTCGATGCGGGCGGCTTCTTCCAGGGCGGTCTTCACGATGCACTCCTTACCTTGGGAGCTTGGCTGATGGCCTCATCTTCCCACCGGGCGCCGGGTCGTGCGTATCGTATTTTCATTCATTTATACTTTGTTTTGTGATTAATCTGGAATGGAGGTTGCCGTGGAACTCGACCGGTATTTGGAGCGCAACGTGGCACGCCACGTCGTCTTGACCGAGCGTTTCTACTACCAGCCAGAGCAGCGCATAAGCACGCTGGCGAGCGAGCTTGGCGTCGACCGCAACACCGCGCTTTCTGACATCGATGCGCTGCGGGCGCTGCTCTCTCCCTACGTGCGCGCGTATGAGCGCAGGCACGGCACCGTCCTTGTGCGCTTTGACCGCACAACCACGCTGCTCGAACTCATACAGCACGTATACCGCGAGTCCAACCTGCTGCTTCTTTGCAACGAGTATCTAACGGGAAAGGTGGATGTCGCCACCTTTGCGAGACGGCGCGGCCTCTCTGTCTCTGCCGCTTACGCGCTCAACCGCAAGGCAGCGGCCTTTTTGGGAGCAGCGGGCGGCACCGTGAGGCGCAGCTCGCTTGACGCGAGCGAGCTCGCGCTGCGCTATATCAGCATTTTGGTGAGGACGGCGCTTGGTTTTCGGCCCCCTGTGCTTGAGGCGCATCTACCCGGCGTGAACCGCATGATTGCCGCGCTTGAGAGCAGGCTGGGCTTTACCCTTACCGATCTTGACCGGTCATTTTTGCGAGCCTCGACCGGGCTTGCCCTTGAGCGCGGCGGGCGCCCGCTTGACCAGGGCTTTCTTGAGGTGGTGGCGGACATGCCGGAGGTTGCGTTTTTTGAAGAGGATACGGAGGTGGATGGCCGACGTTTTGGACACCAGGAGGCGCTCTTTATGGCCGCTATGTCTGCCTGCGTTTCCGCCAAAAACCGCATCAGCTCAACCGATGCGCTCGCCCTCTGGACAGACGGAGATGCCTCCTACCGCGACCTCGAGAAGCGCATGCGCGCGCACTTTGGCAAAAAGGCCTGCGAAACGGAGCTCTTCCGCGCGGCACTGCGGAGGCTCTTTCTCTTTATCCGCCTGGGGGCGGCCGCAACAGCCTTCACGCAAGACCGCCCTATTCCCGACGCACGGCGCCCCGTGCTCGATGCGTGCCGAGAGATCGTGAAGGCGTGGTCGCAAACGTTTGCACCGGCGGGAGCGGGAGAAAACGACGACCTCATCGTGCAGTTTGTGCTGCAGATTCTGCCTCTTATCGATACCAATACCACGCCCGAGCGCATCTGCTGCGCCATCGTCACGGCAAGCGAGCTCAACCGTCTGACCATTGCCGCTGCCATTGAGCGGCAGCTTCCGGGAACCGCGCACGCCCTGGAGCGGGCATGTCCTACCATAGAGGCGGCCGGGGCAGAGCTCGCCCGCCTGCTGGAGAACGCCCCGGAGGCGCGCGGGATTATTGTTGTCGACCGCGAATACGCACTCGAAACGCCCCGGGAAACGGGCTCGTACCCTATCGTTGGCACCTCTGTTGCCGAGGAGGGAGAGATGCTTGCCCGGCACCTGCAAGCAAGCACGACGGGCGGAGACTAAGGGTCGCGGCGTTAGGCAACGCCCGGCATCAGGAGGGGCGCTGCGTTGGGCAACGTGCGGCATCAAGCAGCGCACTGCGTTAGGCCACGCTTGAGCGAGAACGTTTGACCGCATCGTGCCAGCCGTGCAGGTTGCGCAGGCGCAACTCCTCCGCCTCATCTCCAAGCGCCGGAGAGAAACGCTCCGCAACGGCGCAGTTGGAGAGCAGCTCCTCGCGGTCCTCCCAATATCCAACGAAAAGCCCCGCGAGGTACGCCGCGCCTATAGCCGTCGTCTCGACGGACTCCGACTGCACGACAGGAATCTTCAACAGGTCCGCCTGGAACTGCATGATGAAGTCGTTGCGCGAGGCGCCGCCATCGACACGCAGCTCGCTGAGCTCGCAGCCGGCGGCACGCTCCATGGCGCGCAGCACATCGTAGACCTGATAGGCGAGCGACTCGCATGCGGCGCGCACGATGGTCGAGCGCGTTGAGGCGGCCGTGAGCCCGCAGATGAGCCCGCGCGCGTCGGCATCCCACCAAGGGGCGCCGAGGCCGCTGAACGCCGGCACGAGGTAGCAGCCGTCGTTTGTCGCGCAGGAGCGCGCAACCTCTGCGGTCGCACGCACGTCGTCGATGATGCCGAGCCCGTCGCGCAGCCAGCGCATAACCGACCCCGCATGAAAAATCGACCCCTCGAGCGCGTAACTCACGCGTCCGCCCTCGGCGATGCCCACGGTTGCCACGAGCCCCTCGTCGGATTCAACGACCTCATCGCCCGTGTTCATCAGCAAGAAGCAGCCTGTGCCGTAGGTGTTCTTGGCCTCGCCCGGGCGGAAGCAACAATGGCCAAAGAGCGACGCCTGCTGGTCGCCCGCCACGCCGGTAATGGGCGGCCGGTGACTCATGATCTCGTGCGAAACATGCCCGTAGTCGTCGGAGCTCCACTTGAGCTCGGGCATCATCGCGCGCGGAATACCAAAGAGCGCAAGCAGCTCGTCATCCCAATCGAGCGTGCGAATGTTGAAGAGCATCGTGCGGCTCGCGTTGGTGTAGTCGGTAGCGATGACCGCACCGCCCGTGAGGTTGTAGATGAGCCAGGTGTCGACCGTGCCAAAGACGAGCTTGCCGGCGTCTGCCATCTCGCGCGCGCCCGCGACGTTGTCGAGAATCCAGGCGAGCTTTGTCGCGGAGAAGTAGGCGTCGGGCGTGAGGCCCGTCTTGGAGCGGATCATGGTGGCGGTGTCCGGGTCGGCAAGCGTCCGGGCGGCGTCCGCCGTGCGGCGGCACTGCCAGCCGATGGCGTTGTAAACGGGCTGGCCGCTCTCGCGGTCCCAGACGATGCACGTCTCGCGCTGGTTGGAGATGCCCACCGCGGCGATGTCCTCGGAATGGATGCCGCTTTTGAACTGGACCTCGACAATGACAGAGATCATAGACGCCAAGATCTCGGTAGGGTCCTGCTCGACCCAACCGGGATGGGGGTAGTGCATGCCCAGCGGTCGCGACGCCTGAGCGACGACCCCGCCGAACTCGTCCACAATAACGGCGCGCACCGACGTGGTGCCCGCATCGAGCGACATGATGTAGGAGCCGCCGAAGCGAAACGCCGCGTCGACCAGCCCGAGGTCTTTAAGTGAGAGAGGCATGCACGATCACCCTTTTCGCAGGGACGTCGCGCGCTCGGGGCCGCAAGGCTCCTTGAGCACACGCTTGATATCTGCCGCGGAGAGCGCGCCCTGCCGTATGATCTGCGGCTCTCCCCCGGGGAAGGAGACGATGGTCGACGCGTCCTGGCAGGGCGTCGCGCCCGCGTCGATGGCGATATCGACGCCATCGAGGATGCGCTGCTCTACCGCGGAAAACGAAGCGGGGGCAGGCGCGCCGTGGGTGTTTGCGCTCGTGCAGGCAAGCGGGCTGCCGCACGCCTCGATAAGCGCGGCTACCACCGGAGAGGCAGACGAACGCAACGCAACCGTTCCGTCCGCCGCGCGCATAAACGCGGGCACATCATCGCGCGCAGGAACGATAAGGGTGAGCGCGCCCGGCCAGAACGCACGGGCAAGCGCCTGTGCGCCGGGGTCGGCATCGTGACCATAGCGCTCGAGGGCGTCCGCGCCATCCACAAGCCAGGGCACGGTCTGCGTGAGTTCGCGTTGCTTGAGGTCGAAGATGCGACGATAGCCGGTTCCCTCGGCGGGAACGGGGCAGCCGTTGACCAAGGGCTCCGTAGCGCCAGCGGAGGGGCAGGTGAATGCGGACACCGCAACGGCAAGGCCGTACACGGTTTCCGTTGGGATGAGCGCAAGTCCGCCCGCCATGAGGACGCGCGCCGCCTGCGCGATTGCGGCGGACTCCGTTAGGTCCTCATCTGCTGCGGTGCGGAACACCTGGGTCATCGCTGCGTCGCCTGCTCCCTTTAAAAATCGCTCGGGCGACGGCCGTTCCGCGTCGCCCGATATTCCTGCTGACGTTTTGCGCAGTATTGTCGCACGCGAGACCGCGCTTTAGGGACACATTGTCAATAACGCACGCCAACGGACCGCGTGGCTCGGCAAAAGGAGAAGATGCGTAGGAAATGTGTCGCCCGACCGCTCGCGGTCGGCGAACGGTCGGGGCTAAAGTTGCCGGGGCTCTGGCTAGGCGCGGTGCGCGAGCACGAAGCGGGGCCTTCCCGTCATATCGGAGGCAACTCGTACGTCGGTGAATCCGGCGGCGCGGCAGAGCTCCGCAGCGGGCTCCGCGGCGGTCTCGAATAGCTCGACGGCAAACAGCGCTCCCGGCTTGAGCAGCGCCGGCGCAACGTCGAGCAGACGCCGGAAGATGTCGAGCCCGTCCGCTCCACCATCGAGTGCAAGGTGCGGCTCAAAGGCGGCGACCTCCCGCGGGAGCGTATCTACCACCTTGGTCGGCACATAGGGCGGGTTCGAAACGAGTACGTCGAAGGTACCGTACTCCTCAGCGCGAACGGGCGATACCAAATCGCCCCCACGGATATCAACGGCACCGTCCGCAAGCCCGGCGCGCTCGCGATTGCGGCACGTAAGCGCGACAGCACGCGGCTCGATATCGGTGGCAACGCAGCGAACTGCGCCCGGCCTCTCGGCAGCAAGCGAGAGCGAGATGCAACCGGTGCCGCACCCCACCTCGAGCACATGCGCAACCGGTGGTGCAGAGGGCTCAGGATCCGACACCTCGTGATCGCCTTCAGCAGCTGCGGCATCAGCAGGGGCCACCTCGTCCGGCGTCGCTACACCGTCCGCAGCGTCCTCCTCCGCCTCCGTTGGCTCGTCATCGCTTTGCGTCTTTGCGGCAAGAGCGGCGAGCTCCTGCTCGCGCGCTTGGGCAACCTCGGCGTTCCAGGGAAGCTCAACGCGCTCACGACGCGCAGCGGACGACCCGCCGGCCAGAACCGTGTGGTCAAGGTGCTCGAGCACAAAGTCAACCAGCAGCTCCGTCTCGGGACGCGGGATGAGCACGCCGGGCGCGCAGAGGATGTCGAGCTGGCGAAATGACGTCTCACCCGTGATGTACTGCAACGGCTCCCCCGCCGCTCGGCGCTTCAAGCCATTACGGACCGCGGCAAGCTCGGCCTCGGACAGGGGCTGGTCAAAATTGAGATAAAGGTCGATGCGCTTGCGATGCGCCGCAGCGCAGATCAACCACTCGGCTGCCAGGCGCGGACGCTCCTCGCCATGGCGCTCAAGATAGCCCGTGGACCACCTGAGGCAGCGCTCGATGGTCCAGACCTCTTTTTGCGGCGGTTCCGGCGCTGCGGCCTGCCCCGCGTTCTGTCCAACCATTTGTTCTGTCGTGCCCATGGCTTCCCCTCATCGTCGGCTCGGTGGAGATTCTACTGCAGGCGCTCCCGGGAGACCGCCGCGCTTCTCACGTTAGCGCGCTCCTCAAACAGAAATCAGCACGCCTCTCGCACCGGGCAAACCATTCGCCAACTGAGATTGTACGAATTCTAACCGCCCAGCTCAGCGTGGGTGTTTTTGCGCGCCCGCGCCGATGCGGGCGACGGAAGGCGCTTTGAGGTTCCATAAAACCGGCATAGACGATATGAGCTGAACATTGGGCCCTCCCCCTGTCGCGGCTCCGTGGGTCGGGCGACAATGGTCGTACCACCAACCGTGGCCGCGCGCCACATGC
>CASELS010000014.1 GCA_949288855.1 uncultured Collinsella sp.
CGCCCAAGCCCTTGGCGCCGAGGCCACGCTCACCGAGTACACGCGCGCCCACCCTGCCGTGGTCAACGACACCGAGGCTGCGGAGCGCTGCCGCCGCGCTGTGGTGCGCGTTCTGGGCGAGGATGCTGTTGGAAGCTACCAGGGAACGCTCTCGGGTGAGGACTTCTCGCTCTACCTCGAGCGCGTACCAGGCGTGCTCGCCTTTGTGGGCACGCGCAACCCCGCCGCAGGTGCCACCTTTGCGCAGCATTCGTGCTATTACACGGTCGACGAGTCAGTGCTCGCCAAGGGCATGGCGCTTACCTGCCAGTACGCGGTGGACCTTCTTGCCGAGGACGAATAGCCCTAGATCCAACGCGCGCCCTCTACCAAAATACCGACTCATCGGTGAAAAGCCCAAAGGATTGTCCTGCGTTTACGCGCTCTGCAACGCGCTCGCGCATCGTCGTGGCGTCAAAGCCGCCAAGATCAACATCTATGACAAGAATCTCACCGTCTCGCGTCGCTGCAAGCACCTGGGTACCCTGAGGCGTAAAGGTGCAGGCGCGAATCTCGGACGCCTGCTCGCGCACGGTGGTACCCATGGCGACATCCTCTGCGCGCATGAACGCCATACCGCCATCGGAAAGACCTATGGCAAAGACCGATCCGTCGGAAGACGCCGCAACGGCGCGCGCCTGCCCACCGACATCTCCTGCAACAAACGCACCGGTCGCGCCCGTGTTCAGCTCCCACCAACCGGCACGCTTCGTCAGCGTGCGAGATGAGCCCTGGTTGAATCCATCGCCTACTGCAAGCGCCATGTCGCCCGAACATGCAATGGCGCGAGGCATCGCACCCGGCAAAATGCCCACCGCGCCGCCCAAGATGTCGCTTTCGGCCTCCCTGACACGCGCCAGCTCGCTTGTCCCCGGCTCGACCACGGACAAACCGCCGCCCACAGCGCCGATAAAGACCCTACCCTGCTCGTCCATAGCAAGCGTTGACACCGACGAGCCAGTGATATCCTGCATGACGTCCCCTGTTTGCGCATCGAGCACAAGCACGCGATCAGATGACCCCACCGCCACGCGGTCGGACACCGTTGTGGACGATGCCACCTCCCTCGGCGCAAAGCCATCCGGCAGAGGCACCTCGTCCGCGGCGCCAGTCGCAAGATCGAGCTTCCACAGGGCGTTTTCGCCCAGCTCGTTAAAAGCGATAACGTACACGGTGTCGGCGTTCGCACCTGCCGCGATGGCGCTTGCCTGATCGGTCGCAAGGGGATGGACAATCTCGAGCAGCTCGCCCGACGCTCGGTCAATAAGGGCAATGCGCCCGTCTCTGGAGAGCACGGCCCAGCGCAAGCCGTCCGCAAGCACACATCCGTCCATAAACCAACAGTCTGTTGAGGCGGCGGTGCGCGTCGCGGCCGCCGTCTTCCAAATCGCATAGGTGCCCGCGGGCATCTTCAGCGCGAGCTCGTCGCCCGCGTCACTCCAGGCAAGCGCACAACCCGCCTCGGGCACCACCCCTGCGAGCGTTCGGAACACCTGTCCTCGCGCTGTGTCGATGAGCTTGATGTTTTTCTTGGTTGCGGCTGCCACGCACGCGCCCGTGGGGTCAGACGCAATGGCGAGCACGGGCGCATCGAGCACGGCTCGAGCCGCCACCTCACCTGTGGCATCGTACAGAAGAAGGCCCGTGGAAGCCTCGTCGAGGGCAATCCGCACACCGCTCGCCGTCTCGAGCGAAGTGCGTGCACCCTCCGAAAATGCAATGTTCGCAGGAGCGCTCTCGCCATACGATACCGGTGTCTCAACCTCAAGCGCGCGATGGTACAGGACCAGATCGGTATACCAGGACTCCTCGTCGGAGTCTTCGCACGCATCGAGCGCAAGCGCCGCAGCGGCAAAGGGCTCCTCGGGCGCCGTCAGGCGCACAGCGCTCATAACGGTCGACATCTCGCGCCATTCCATCTTTTGTTTCTCGACAGACTTAATCTGCACATTGCCCGCCACAACAGTGATTCCGCTCAAGCCAATCGCTGCGACCATTATCACAGCAATCGTCCGCACAAAGCGCGCGTGCCCCGTCGAACGACTCACAAAGGTACGCGCCACATCCGTGGTGCCATCCGCACGCCGACCAATCAAGCGGCGGAAGCGCTTAAGATCGCGTCCTCGCGCCAAAAGACGCGTCCTACTGCCGCCATCGATCCATGCCGCCGCACGCGTCTCGAGGTCCGCAACAAGATCGTCATCCTCGGACCGCATCGCAAAGCGTCGGGCGATGGTCTCCGCAATCTTTGCAAGGTCATCGGCATCCGCATCGAACGGCACCTCGATTAAGGGACGATGGTAGTAGCGCGCCTGTTCTTCCTCGATATGGCAGGGCCTTGACGAGAACCACGCGGGAGCTTGGAAAAGCACAACCGCCGAGGCCGCTCGGATGGCCGCCGTTACACGCGCATCCCAATGCGTTCCGTACCGCAGCTGTTCGGTATCGCGCCAAACCTCGATCCCGCACGCTTCAAGCTGCTTCTGCAACTCGGCAACCTCAGGTTCGCAAACCCTGGGATAGGAAACAAAGATGTAGCCCATAGGTTAGCTACGCCCCCTCTCACCAAACGCAGGGGCAGCTTGCATTCCCAGTTCCTGCACATAGTCTTGGGGCAATGCGTCGATTTCGGTTTGCCGCCACACGATGGGCTGGCGCGCCCGAATCAGCTCGATAATTCCTTCGCCATCTCTTGCGGTGTGATTGGACCACGGCGTCCACCATCTGCCAGCCGCTTTTACCACTAAGCGCTGAGCGTCTTCAGACCAGCCAATCGCCTCAACTGGGTCACCCGTGGGGACCTGCCAAGCCTGCGTCTGCTGGAAGCGCATCTTGGGAGAGAGGGAATAGCACACCACAAATCCTGACGACGTACCCGCCGCAAACGACATGCCATCTGAAGCGAGGCTCACCGTCGTTACCTCCCCCATACGCTCCTTGAGCACGACACCGTCTGAGCCCGAGTCGTTGGACATCGTGATACGGGACCCTTCCGCCTCTACGCTCATCCACCCCACAGAGTCAAAGAGCCCGGTGCTCAGGCGGGCGTAGGCGGGCTCCGCAGCGCAGGGAATCAAATCGGCGAGGTCATCGACAGCCGTGTAGAAACCGTTCGAGCAGCATGCGATGCCATCGGATGATACGGATATGAAGCAGACACCCGCCATAGTCTGGGCAATCTCACCCAAAAGCGCGCCTGTCACGCGATCGAAAACCTGCACGCCGTCCGCGGCAGTCGCGATTATGACCACATCGTCGGTCGCCGCCATCGCGTCGGGAAGGTCACGTACGGTGGCACCGATACGTCTGGGCGCAGGCGCAGCTCCATCGAGCCCTATCTCAAGGAGCGCACCGTCCGCACAAATGACCGCGCTGCCGTCGGGTGCCAGTGCGCCGGTGTACACCTGCGCCTCGGGCACCGCAACCTCGAACATGATTGCCAGCTCGGGACCTCTCACCAGCTCGATAGAGGCCCCTTTACGAACGAGGGCGCAGGGGCCGAGTGCGGTGCGCGCACACGCAAGCACCTCGTCAAGTCCATCCATACGAGAGCCGGTACGCGCGGAAACAATGCTTTCCACCGCGTTTGCCCGCGCGATGACAACGCCATCTCCATCTCCAGAAATCGCCACATCAACGACATCAAGCGCATCTTCTACGAGGGCCTTCCGCGCGCCGCTTGCCAGATCGAGCAGGTGCACGCCCTCCGTATCGGCAACAACCGCTCGAGAGCCGTCGGGCGTAACATCGAACACAAACTGGTCATCCTGAGAAGCTTGGGCGGACGTGGCGCCGCAAAGGCTCTGCATGTCCCAAGCCTCAAGCACGCCGCCACGAGCGCGCACCCAGTAGGTCCCGTTGTCGGTAAAGACCCCATCACCCTGCCACGTGCCATCGCGTTGAAGGTCGACTGTCCCCAGGGTGCCAGCAGGCCAATGTGACCAGAGGCTGGAGTAGAGTCCCACCTCGGTCGCCACAAGCCAGTCGCTTACAAGGTCCTCGCTCATCATGGACGCCGTCTCCACGGCGGTAAAAGCTGGGTCGTTCTCGTAAGACGAACTGAATGAGCTGCGCGCAAGTGCGAGCGATTCACGCACCTGCTCAGACACGGCCCAACGGACCAGCAGCACCACGCCAATTGCCACAATCACGAAAAATGTCGTAAACATGGCCCTTTGCATGTTGTGTCTGCGCACCCGAGCCGAAAGAAGCAGCGAGGCGTGCACGTAGGCTGCCAACGTCTTATCGACCGTGTAAAACGTGTCGTTTGCCATCTCCTGGATAACGTCAGACGCTCGCTCGGCATCCTCTTTATTCTGGATGAGGAAGCTGTTGTCGCGCCCCACAAGATCCCAGCGCTCGGCACGCGTTCTTAGGTCTTCGAATTCTTGATACAGCCAAACATGCGCCCGAAACAGGCGATCCCATGCTTCGGGCAACTCGCGCGCCCAAATCCATTGGCGCTCGCGCAGGGGCGAGCCCGCAGGGCCACAACGCTCGGGCGTGATGGAATCGAGCTGCACCGGGACAGCGCTTAGGGCCGCATCGGCACGCATCTCGGCATGCGCCATAAACGCAGGGTCTGCCGCAGCCACCTCAGACAGGAGCACGACGCAAAGCGTCGCCCGCGCAGAATCGGCAGCATCGGGCAACACTCGCCAGCCATTGCGCTCCGCGGCAGAAGCCACCTCGGCGTATCTAATCGAATCATGCTGATGGGCCACAATGAGCACGGTTCGTTCGGCCGCTGCATCCCCCATGCCTGCCTCCCTAGTCGCTCTTGGCGTCATCATATCATGCCAAAACAACAAAGGCCCCGCAGCGTGCGGGGCCTTTGCGAAACGATGTCTGACGGATTCACTCGACGCGACGCTCGAGCGCGTTCCGCTCGAAATCCTTAGAACGCAGCCTGGACGGAATCGCCAAAGGTCTCCTCAAGGTAGGCCTTGAAGTCCTCGGTCTGAAGAACCTCGACAAGGGCGACGATGCACTCGTCATCCTCAAGCTCGGGACGCGTGCAGATGACGTTTGCGTACTCCTCGGCGATGATCTCGGAGTCGGCGCGCTCCTGCGCAACCGCGTCGGCAAGCGTGAGGCCGGCATCGATGGCATAGTTGCCGTTGATGACCGCAAAATCGACGTCGGCGAGCGTGGAGGGAAGCATGGCGGCCTCCTGCTCGGAGAACTGAATGTTGTGGGGGTTGTCCACGATGTCGTTGGGCGTGGCCTCGAGACCAGCATCATCGGAAAGCGTAATCACACCCTGCTCCTGGAGAAGCAGCAGCGCACGACCCTCGTTGGTGGGGTCGTTAGGGATGGAGATGGTGGCACCGTCGGCGATAGCAGCAAGGTCGTTCGAACGTCCGGCGAACACGCCCATCGGCTCGAAGTGAATCTTACCGGCGTTAACAAGGTCGGTGCCATTTTCGGCGTTGTAGTTGTTGAGATAGTTGATGTGCTGGAAGTAGTTGGCATCCAGATCGCCCGACGTGACATCCTGGTTGGGCTTGATGTAGTCGGTGTATTCCTTCACCTCAAGAGTAATGCCCTGCTCCTCCAGGCGAGGCGCAACAAAGTCGTTCAGGATCTCGGCGTGAGGGCTCGGCGAGGCGCCGATCTTCAAGGTGCCGTGCTCGTGCTTGGGCTTGCTACCGCAGCCAGCAAGAGACGACACGGCGAGCACGGCAACGGAAGCGAACAGGGAGCGACGGGTAAACGTGAAGTTCTGCATGATGATTCCTTACCTGAGAAGTTGTAGACAAATGGAGCTCATAGTAACTAAGAGCGTGCAGAGCGATGATCGCTCTTACGTGCAAGGAAGTCGCACAAGCTCTGGATGACTTGCACAATCACCACCAAGATGATGACGGCGGCAAGCATGACGTCAGACTGATACCGGTAGTAGCCGTAACGGATGGCGATATCGCCCAAACCGCCCGCACCAACAGCGCCGGCAATAGCGGTATAGCCGAGTACGGAGATGAGCACGACCGCGACGCCGCGAACGATCGAAGGCAGTGCCTCGGGCAAGAGAGCCGAGAACACGATGCGCGGGGTGCTCGCACCGCAAGCCTCAACAGCCTCCACGCTCTCGCGCGGGACCTCGGCGAGCGACTGCTCGATCATACGCGCAATGAACGGCGAGGCAGAAAGCACAAGCGGCGGGATGGTGCCGAGGATTCCCGAGCCCGTGCCCATGATAAGGCGCGTGAACGGGATGATGAACACCATAAGCACGATGAACGGGAACGACCGGAGGATGTTGACCACCCAGCCGAGGACCGCGTTCAGCGCAGGGATGGGACGCAGCGATCCCGGCGCGGTGAGGTAAAGCACCACGCCGAGCGCAAGGCCGATGATATAGGAGATGGCGGTGGGGATGAGGACCATGATGATGGTCGAACCCGTGCCCTCGAGAAGAAGCCCGCCGTATTCGGTGAGAAACGCGGATACGGTATCAAGCATCCCAATCAACCCTTTCGAGCAGCACCTGAGCAGCGTGGGACTGGGGCGCGGCAAAAACGTCTGCCACACTCCCCTGCTCGACCACCTGGCCGTGCTCGAGCACCGCGACGTTCGTGCAGATCTTCTCGACCACGCCCATGGAATGGGTGATGACGATGACCGTGACGCCCGTCTTGCGGTTGATATCGCGCAGGAGCTTAAGAATCGTGTTCGTGCTCGCCGGGTCGAGGGCGCTCGTGGCCTCATCGCAAAGGATGTACTCGGGATCGCATGCGAGCGCACGGGCGATGGCCACGCGCTGCTGCTGTCCGCCGGAGAGCTGAGACGGATAGGACTGAGCCTTGTCTTTGAGACCGACCATGTCGAGCAGCTCGAGCGCGCGCTCGCGATTCTCGGACGTGACCTTGCCCGTGGCGGCCTTGTAGGGGAAGCACACGTTGGCAATCACGGTTTTTTGTGCGAGCAGGCCAAAGTTCTGGAAGATCATGGCAACGCGACGGCGATAGGCGCGCAGTGCGGCGCCGGAAAGCCCGGTGACGTCCTGGCCGTCGACGACGATGCTGCCCGACGTGGGGCTTTCCAGCAGGTTGATGCAGCGTACAAGCGTCGACTTACCCGCGCCGCTCATGCCGATGATGCCCATGATGTCGCCGTCGGCGATAGAAAGGCTCACATCGTTCAGCGCATGGGCCGTACCGCCGGCGCTCTCGAAGGTCTTAGTGAGGTGTTTGATTTCAATCACGAGGTTGGCTCCGCTCGATGAGGATGGTCTCAAAAGAGGCGAACAGCCTCCCGCCGGAGGCTGCTTAACTGAGGCGCCCGGTCTTTCCCTGCACGCGACGATCGCGCGGCATGACAAAGTGCCCGGGCGAGGGCATCTGCATGACCATCATCATCGTGATATGTGCGGAAATCGTAAACATGGTGTTTAGGTTAGCAGCGCAGGGGGGCAAACGCAACCCGCGATTGTTATCGGTTGGTTACGCCGAAGCGGCGCGTGGGCGTGCGGCGTGGGCGCGGGCGCACCGTGCCGCCATACGGGCGCGCGTTGTTGGCGCCGCGCAGGCGTATGGTGTGCTTCCGCGTGGGCGCACGGCGTTGCTACCCCATGGATGTTTCTTGCAAGAATTGAGGTAGTGAACCCAAGAATGCGCGATTCGGCACTGATCTTGATGCCGGGTTCACTACCTCAGTTTTTGCAGGCTCTTCACCAGCGAATCTTCCACGGGCGCGTCCCCGGGTTCACTACCCGGGTTCACTACCTCAATTCTTGCCGAATTCGTAGCGGGCAGGGCGCTTTGCGCGAGCTCGGGCATTTCGCTTCGGCTTTTGTCAGAAGCGCACAAGCAATCGTGGTCGCTGTCGCCATAACAGCCAACGGACGAAACCCGCGAACTCTTCGTAGGTGCATGCGCACAGAGCCCGGGTCCCGCCCGTCGTTCTTCTCGTCGATCGATTTGTCCGAAGACTTACTCGGTAGCCTCCGACTTCTGGCTGTCGACGTACTTCTTCTTGCTCTCGTTATAGGCCTCGAGCGTCACCACGTCCTCGATGCGCAGGTTAATACCCGCAACGTCGAGACCGGTCATCTCGGTCAGGCGCTCGGTCACGCGCGCCTTGACGTCCTCAAAGATGGCCGGCGCGTAGCAGCCGTACTCGATGATGACGGAGATGTTCACGATGACGCGGTTGTCGTCGGTCACCTCGACCGTCACGCCCTTGGTGAGGTCCTTGGCGCCGAGCGTCTCCTGCACGAAGTGGATGAGGTTGCCCTTCATGCCGAGCACGTGCGGGACCTCGCGGGTGGCCATGGCAACGATCTTCTCGATGACGCCGTTGGAGTAGGTGAGCGAGTCCTCGGTCTCCTCGTACTCGTCGTCCTCATCATCCTCGTAGTCTTCGTCATCCGCGCCGTCGGCATCCGCCTCATCGGCGTCGACGGCCTCGGCGACGTCCTCGACCGTCTCCTCGGCAGCCTCGTTTGCCTCAACCATAGCCTCGTCCTCAGCAGCGGCGACCTCGTCGGCGACCTCAATGCTCTCGCGGAGTTCCTTGTCCTGAGCCATGTGTGCCCCTCTCGGTTATCGGCCGTAAGGCCGGTTGGAACCTTTACAGACAGCAGCGGCAGGGCCGCGCGTTATCTCCCACCGCGCAAAAGACGGGAGAAGAAGTTGACGATGCCATTATCCCCATCGCGAATCTGGCCAATCACGGCACCCACGATCACAAAGACCGCGATCACAATCGTGTCCCAAAGCCCGATGGTCAGGATGAGAACCGCAAGCACCAGCCCGACGAAGCCATACGTCACAGTAAACGGATGGCGCTTGGCGTACGCCCAGGCGGTGGCACCAAGACCTTTGGCGAACCCGACGGCGTTCTTGAAATCGTCGGAGTTCACCGCGTCGTGAACCGCGTGCCCGGCAGTCTCCCATGCAGAGGCACCCTCGGCACCAGCGTCCTGATCGTCCTCAAAGGGCTCGGTCTCGATGGAAAGCCGAGGTATCCGCGCCTGGCGCGCGTCGTCCCTATCGCTCACGAGAAACCTCCTTGGTCACAACCGTAGTCTTAGCGGGAAGAAAGCGCACGAGCGCTGTGGCGCCCGTGGCCCCGAGCGTCTCGTCACAAGCACGCTCGATGCTTTTCTGAATGCGTTCGGCAAGCTCGGTCAGGCCGTCCTCGGTAAAAGCGATGGCCTCGACGGTAAAGCGGACCTGGTCGCGATTGCGGCCAAAAATGCGGCCACGAATGGACTCGACCATGACGCCCTCGCGCTCTGCCGCCGAGCGGACGGTCGACTTGAGAGCGGAAAGACTCACCTCGATATCGGGGTTGCCGCCGGGATTCAAGCACGTGGGTTCGCGACGGGCAAGGAAGACGGCAAGCACGGTGATGAGGGCACCGAGCGCAAGCGTAACCAGACAGACGGCGAGCACTACCTGCGCCACCGGATGATCAAGCAGCCGCTCGAAACGCGCGGTGAACGGCCCGTAGGTAAGACCCGTCACCAGCCCCAGTACCACAATGGCCGAGAGCAGATAGATGAGCGCGCATATCCTCTTGAAGACGCGCACGGGCACACCTCCTCGCGTGCAAACGGTCGGGCGCGGCGCCGCGGCGCTTTGCCCTAGGAGCGATATGGTCTGATTATACGCGAGCCGGGCCCGCAGCGTCATGCCACGGACCCGGCTTTAAGCACATTGCCATATGAACCTAAAGGCGAGACGTTACTCCTCCTCGAGGGCGGCGAGCACCTCGTCGGTCATATCCATGGTGCTGTAGACGTCTTGGACGTCGTCAAGCTCCTCAAGACGGTCGATCAGGCGCTGAACCTTCTTGGCGTCAGCAGCGGAGACCGCGGTCGGCGTGGTGGGGACCATGGTGAGCTCAGAGCCCTTGACCTCGATACCCTGCTCCTCGAGACCCTTGGAGACCGCCATGAGGTCGCCGGGGTTGGTCCAAACGACCCACTCCTCGCCAGCGTCCTCATAATCGTCGCCGCCAGCCTCGGCGACGGCCATCATGAACTCCTCCTCATCGCCAGCAGCGCCGTTGGCCATGAGGTTCTCCTTCTTGTCGTTGGGGTCGACGATCTCCTTGGCGACCACGACCTGGCCCTTGCGCTCAAACTGGAACGCAACGGAACCGGTGGTGCCGAGGTTGCCGCCAGAGTGGCTGAAGGCGGAGCGCACATCGGCCGCGGTGCGGTTGCGGTTGTCGGTCAGGCACTCGACGTAGACCGCCACGCCCGCGGGACCGTAGCCCTCGTAGACGATGTTCTCGTAGACGGCAGCATCGGCACCGGCACCAAAGGCCTTGTCGATGGCAGACTTGATCTTGTCCTTGGGCATCGACTGAGCCTTGGCCTTGGCGACCGCCGCGGCAAGAGAAGCGTTGTTATCGGGGTTGGGGTCGTTGCCCAGACGGGCAGCGACGGTGATGTTACGGGAGAGCTTGGAGAAGAGTGCCGAGCGCTTGGCGTCCTGAGCGCCCTTACGGTGCTTGGTAGTTGCCCATTTAGAATGTCCGGACATGCAAGACTCCTTCTAAGTATTTGCGGCCACGGGGCGCTAGGGTGCCGAGCTGGCCCATGTGAGCATGAACTTTAGCATGATATACCGTTTGCGGCCGCCGGTACAGTCCTCGCAGGCGCTGCCACGCAATATGCAAGGTTGTGAGGCGAAAGGCAACAGGCGCAAACGTGCTTAACGGATCTTTTGGCGCCGCCCATCGCCTGCCGGCGAATCCGTACGTTCCCGACGATAGAGCAATCGAATCCGTACGTTCCTGACGCAAAAGACCCTGCAAACGTCAGGAACGTACGGATTCGATATGGCAAGCTATAGCAAGCGGCAAACGGCAGGAACGCATGGCCACTGGTGAGCGGCAGCAGCGGCAGCGCTCTTGTACAACGTCCTTGTACAAAGGGGCACTGAACGGCACACGCGTCGTACGAATACCGTCCGCATCTCTGCAGCCGCACTACCGTTCACCGAAAAGATGACTCTCCAGCAGGTGAAATATATATTAGTGCGAACCGTAAAAACCGCAGGTAAAACGCCATGAAAAAAGTTGTGTTTTCCCCTTGCAAACACATGCGCCAAGTCCTAGGATACCGCGTCATCGCGAGGCAACGCATCCGGAGGCGCACTCGCGACCGTGTGGTTTCTTTTTCTCGCCGTGCAGCCCTGAGCTGCCGACATGGGGAGAGGAGAGGTTTCATGGGAAGCCGTCTCGGCGCATCGCCCGCTGTCATGCGCGATGCGTCCGCCGCGCAGACGCAAGGCGCGGCAGAGCGGGCTGAGGGGTGCGAGGACACCGACCCGCTCGAACGAATCCGTACACAATCAATCGATCATGTTCTTGCCGAGCTCGGCTCGGGCAAGGGCGGCCTGAGCTCGCAAGAAGCTGCCGCCCGCCAGCAGAAATCCGGCAAGAACCTCATCGAAAGCGCGAAAAAGCGATCGCCGCTTCTCGCGTTTCTTTCGAACTTCACGCACCTTATGGCCATCCTGCTCTGGGTCGCCGGCGCAATCGCGTTTTTCGCCGGCATGCCCGAGCTCGGCGTGGCCGTGTGGCTCGTGAACATCATCAACGGTGTCTTTAGCTTCTGGCAGGAGCACCGTGCAAGCCAGGCGACCGAGGCCCTGAAAAAGATGCTCCCGGCATACGCCACCGTCATCCGCGACGGTCAGCAGCAAAAGATTCTTGCCGAGGACCTCGTTCCCGGCGACGTCATGCTCCTTGCCGAGGGCGATAAGATCTCGGCGGACGCCCGTGTCATCCAGAGCTCCGACTTGCAGGTAAACCAGTCCACCTTAAACGGCGAATCCACCCCGTCGCGCAAGACTGCCGACGCCGTTGTGGAGGACGGCCTCTCAGCCGCCGAGATTCCCAACTTCGTCTTTGCCGGAACCAGCGTGTCGGAGGGCAACGGTCGCGCCGTTGTCTTTCGCATCGGCATGGCGACCGAGTTTGGCAAGATCGCGAGCCTGACACAGAATATGGAGGCTGCCGAGAGCCCGCTCACCCGCGAGCTCAATCGCCTCACCAAACAGGTGACGGTCTTTGCCATGTGCATGGGCATCGCGTTTTTCCTGCTCAGCATGTTTGTGGTGAAAGAGCCGTTTGCAAGCTCGTTCATCTTTGCGCTCGGCATGGTCGTCGCCTTCATTCCCGAGGGGCTCCTCCCCACCGTCACGCTCTCGCTCGCCATGGCGGTGCAGCGTATGAGCACGCGATGCGCCCTTGTTAAGAAACTCGACTCCGTTGAGGCACTGGGCTCCACGAGCGTCATCTGCACCGATAAGACGGGCACGCTCACCCAAAACGAGATGACCGTGAACCATCTCTGGACGGCGACGCGCGAGTACGAGATCACAGGCGTGGGCTATGCACCCGAGGGCCATATCGAGGCCGAGGGGCGCAGCTGGCGCGCCGTGGATGACGCCGACCTGGAGCTTCTGCTCGAAGGCGGCCTGCTCTGCGGCAACGCGCGCCTGGCCGCACCCGAGGCCGAGAGCGGGCGCTGGGAGGTCTTTGGCGACCCGACCGAGGCGTGCCTCATCGTCTCTGCCGAGAAAGGCGGCATCGACCGCACCGAGCTCGAGCACCGCATGCCGCGCGTGAAGGAGCTTCCCTTTGAGAGCCGTCGCAAGCGCATGACGACGGTGCATGCCCTCGAGAACCCCGTCGATGGGGCGCACCGCATCGCCTTTGTGAAAGGCGCGCCCAACGAGGTCGTTCGCCTCTCCACACAGGTGCGCGCAAACGGCGCAACCGTTGCGCTCGATGATGCGACGCGCGAGCGCATCATGGCGGCAAACGACGCGTACGCTGCCGACGGCTTGCGCGTGCTCGCCGTGGCGTACCGCCCCCTCGACGGGCCTCGGGCCGATAGCGACATCCCTGCCGCAATGAGCGACTACGATCCCGACACCATCGAGCGCAACCTTACCTTTGTGGGCCTCGAGGTCATGATGGACCCACCGCGCCCCGAGGTCGCCGCCGCCGTAGCGGAATGCCACCGTGCGGGTATCCGCATCGTCATGATCACGGGCGACTACGGCCTCACCGCGGTGAGCATCGCGCGTCGCCTTAAGATCGTGGAGGGCGAGGACGTGTCGGTCATCTCGGGCTTTGAGCTCGCCCACATGGACGATGACGAGCTCAAGCGCCGCCTTGCCGGACAGGTGGTGTTTGCCCGCATGGCGCCCGAGCAGAAGCTCCGCGTGGTCACCGCCCTGCAGGAGATGGGCGAGATCGTGGCCGTGACGGGCGACGGCGTGAACGATGCACCGGCGCTCAAGAAGGCTGACATCGGCGTTGCCATGGGCGTCACCGGTACCGACGTGGCAAAAGAGGCGGCCGACATGATCTTGACGGACGATAACTTTGCCTCCATCGTCGCCGCCATCGAGGAGGGCCGCGCCGTCTACAGCAACATCCGCAAGTTCCTCCTCTACATCTTGAACTCCAACGCGCCCGAGGCCGTGCCCTCCGCCGTGTACCTGCTCTCCGGCGGTGCCGTGCCGCTGCCGCTTACCACGATGCAGATCCTGACCATCGACCTTGGCACCGACATGCTGCCCGCCCTCGGCCTTGGCACCGAGCCGCCCGAGGACGCCATCATGGACCAACCGCCGCGCGATCCCCACGAGCGCCTGCTCAACCGCCGCGTGCTCGTCAAGGCCTTCCTCTGGTACGGTCTTATGGGCTCCCTCGCCGCTATGGCGGGGTACTTCCTCGTCAACACGCTGCACGGCTGGACGCCCGGTATGCCGCTCTTTGGCCTTGGCAACGACGGCGACCCTGTCTACATCCAGGCCACGACCATGACGCTTGCGGGCATCGTCTTCGCGCAGATCGGCCAAGTTATGAACTGCCGCACGGAGCGCACCTCTGTCTTTGCGATCGGCCTTCTCTCGAACCACCGCATACTCACCGGTATCGTGTTCGAGATCGCACTCATCGTCTTCCTTACGGTGTTCCCACCGCTCCAGGGCCTTTTCCACACCACGCCGCTCGGCTGGCAGGACTATGTGTTCCTCTGCTGCATCCCGCCCATCGTTTTTGCCGTCGAGGAGCTGCGCAAAACTTGGCTTCGCCGCCGAAGCGCGCGAAGCTCCGAGCACACATCCCAAAAGAGTTAGGAGATCATCATGAACGTTATCATTGTGGGCATTGGCTTTATGGGTACCGGTCTTGCCCAGCGCCTCATCCATCAAGGGTTTTCCGTCACCGCCGTTGACCAGAACCAGACAGCGCTCGACGCTCTGGGCGACACCTTTCCTGGAAAGCGCGTGTGCGGCGTGGGATTTGACCGCGACGTTCTCGAGCAGGCCTGCATTGAGCGCACCGACGCCGTCGTATCGTGCATGGGGTCTGACGAAGCCAACATCGTCGTCGCCCATGTGGCCCGCTCGACCTTCCACGTACCGCGCGTCATCGCGCGCCTGCACGACCTCTCCAAGGCGGATACGTATCGCCGCCTGAACATCCAGACGATCTCGCCCAACGCCTGGGGCATCGCCCGCACGGCCGAGCTGCTCACCTACCAGCACCTCGAAAGCGTGTATGACGTGGGCTCCGGCGATGTGGTCATCGTGCGCGCCGACGTGCCGGCGCTACTCGACGGCACCACGGTGCGCGAGCTCACCGCACTTGGCGAGGTGCAGATCGTGAGCGTCTCGCGCGACAACGAGACCTTTATCCCCACGCAGGGCACTGTGCTTGCCGACGGCGACATCGTCTACGCCGCCGTCGCCACGAGCGCCACGCGCAAGTTCAAGCAGATGTTCGGCATCGCCGCGTAAGGAGGACTCATCATGCAGATTATCATCGTGGGTGGCGGCAAGACCGGCTCGCACCTAGCCGAGCGCCTGACCGAAGACGGTGCCGCCGTGACCGTTATCGAGGGACGTCCCGAAGTGGCCCGCCACCTGCGCGCCGCCTGCCCCACCGCTACCGTTATCGAGGGATCCGGATCCGACCCGCAGGTACTCGAGCGCGCCGGCATCCATATGGTGGATGCGCTCGCCGCTGTCACGGGCGAAGACGAGGTCAACCTCGTCGTGTCGATGCTCGCCAAGATGGAGTTTTCGGTGCCGCGTGTGGTCGCCCGTGTGAACAGCCCGGCCAACGCATGGATGTTCACCCCGGCAAATGGTGTCGATGTGGGCGTGAACCAGGCGGAGATCACGGCGCGCTTCATCTTGGAAGGCATGAACGCCCGCGACGTCTACACGCTCATGAGCCTTGGCCGCGATGACCACCGCATCGTCCAAGCGACCGTGGCGCCCAGCGCGCATGTGGCAGGTAAGACCCTGCGTGACATCGCCTTTCCCGCAGAGACCATCGTGGCGGGCGTCGAGCACGAGGGGGCGCTCGCCGTCCCCAACGGCGATACCATACTCGCCCCCGGCGATGAAGCCGTGCTCTTTACCACCGATGAGGGCACCGAGGAGCTAAGGCGCCTCTTTTCGTAGCGCCACGCGATACGAATCGATAACCGAAGACGGGGTGTGCTGCTCGTCCGCGCAGACGCGTAGCGGGCGGCACGCCCCGTCCTTTGTTGTTCTCCAAGTAGCTCAGCAAATGGCTGGCGGTAAAACTCCGCTAGCGAACTCCGTCCTCTTATACCCCCACGTAATCGTTCTGGGGACGCCTGAGGCGCAGGGCGACAATAAGGATCACGATGCCTGAGACCACCAGCGGCAGGCTGAGAATCTGCCCCATGGTGATCACGCCGCCCAGAAGATAGCCAAGCTGCACGTCGGGCACGCGTACAAACTCCACCAGGATGCGGGCGATACCATAGCCGATGAGGAAGATGCCCAGAAACGTCCCCTGGGGCAGCGTCGGTTTCTTGCGACTGAGCAGGTAGAGCACGCAAAAGAGCACGATACCCTCGAGCACCGCCTCATAGAGCTGGCTCGGGTGGCGCGGCATATCCCCCGCCGCGCCACCAAAGACCACGCCCCACGGCAGATCGGTCGGCTTGCCCCACAGCTCGCCGTTGACAAAGTTTGCGCAGCGGCCGAGCGCAAGCGCAATGGGCGCGCCAATGACGGCCAAGTCGGCGATGGTCCACGTGGAGATGCGCATGGCGCGGCAGGCGATGGCGCCGCCCAAAATGCCGCCCACGAGACCGCCGTGGAAACTCATGCCTCCGTGATTGGTCATGAAGATCTCGAGCGGGTGGGCAAAGTAATAACCATCCCCGTAGAAGATGACATAGAACAGGCGCGCACCCACCACAAGGCCAAAGAACACCCCAAAGACAACCATCGAGAGGTCATCAGCCGAGATATTGAGGCCCCAACGGCGCTGCGTGCGCCACATCACCACTGCCGTGAGAAACGTGCCCACCACGTAGGCGAGACCGTACCAGTAGATAGTGATGGGCCCCGCCGAAAACGCGACGGGGTCCAGCATCTGATAAAGATCGTTCAGCACAACTGCGCCTTAGAACGGCGTGTACTCGTCGTACAGGTCAGCCATGCCGCCCTGGGCGGCGAGGTCGTTCACCGACACGACGCGCGTGACGCCGGGCACGTTCTCCTTCAGGATGCGCTCGATGCCCATCGAGAGCGTGAGCTGGCTCATAGGGCAGCCGGCGCAGTGACCGGTGAGCTCGAGCGAGACAACGCCCTCGTCATCAACGCTGTGGTAAATCATGTCGCCGCCGTCGGCCTGAAGGTTTGGGCGAATCTGGTCGAGGACCTTGACCAGGAGTTCTTCGTTAACAGCCACGCTGGGCTCCTTTCATGTGCTATAGGCGCGGGTCGAAATGCTTCCCCGCAGGTGACTGATGATACTACAAGGTGGTACCCACAAGACAGCGCATCACACACGAGGTTGTGTAGAGCAGATGTTGCGTCGCTCACGCACCCGCAAGCCCCGCCGCAACCGAGGCGAAGGCGATGATGACGCCCACGATGGACTCGCCACCGAGCACGCCGGACGCCACGACGACGCCCGCTTCCTCCGCCTGCGCCGTATCCGCTCCGCGCGCGGCGCGCACACGGTCCCACACCCAGCGCACCACCGCGCCTGCCACAGTGGAGATTGACATGTAAAACGGCAGGTACACGCCGAGCCCAAGCATCATCGAGGGGATGCCGGCGAGATAGAGGGCAGCGCCCACCGCAAGTCCTACGGCAAAGGCCGCCGTGCTCGGGATACCCGAAACCATGGTGGCGACCACATTTGCCTGCGCGGCGACAAAGAGAGCGTCCGCGCCAAAGGCATCGGTGCCGTATGCGCCTACAAGAACCGCCATCGCCCCAACAGCGACAAACGTCCCCAGAAGCGCCCCTATCGCCTGGCCTGTCCACATGGCATGCGGGTCGGTCCCTATAATCTGGCCGGTCTTGAAGTCGCTCATCACATCTCCGGCAAGGCCGCACGCAACCGCGATTACGCCTGCCACAAAAAAGAGCTGCACACGCGTACTTGCAGAGAAAGCCGCCACGAAGAGCAGCACGATGAGGCCAAAGATCTCCATAGGGTCGATGCCCGACTGACCGACGGACTGCGCGCTCATGACGGCGGTCACAAAAGAAAGCGCTACGACCACAAGGCAGACGAGGGGTGAGAAACCAAGCGCAAAACAGAGCACGAGCGCCGCGGCGGCAACCATGAGGGCGAGGGGACTGCGCATCCTTCGGAGGGAAGACCTTGGGGAGGACTTTCCCCTGCGAGCAGTCCTGAGCTCGCGCGAAGGCGCCACTGGCGCCTTCGGCTCGTGCGGAACTTGTGGAAAGTCCTCCCCAAGGCTTCCCCCGTCAATGTTCGCTGAACCAGGCGCACGGAGACGCCCAAGAAGCGGCAGTGCGACGTCCTTGATGACAACGCCCGCGCCAGAACCCATCATGAGCCCCATGCCGAGGCTCGACACGATGCCCTGCGCCGTGGCGACATCCCAAAATCCGAGCGCGCTGCCTGCCCAAACGATGCCAAACCATCCGGCAACCGCACCGACCGTCCACCAGATAATCGAGCGCCTGCCCGCAAGAAAGCCTACAGCCCAGCGCATGGGAGACAGCTGCAGACCTGTCGCCACACCCGGAATGGGAACCTGCGCCACGAGCGCGGGGATGATACCGAGGACGTCGCGTGCCACGCACCAGGCACCCGCCACCGCCATCGAGCCAAAGAGCATGCTGCCTGTCTGCCCGCCAGCTCGGCTTGCCAGCAGCGTCTCTGCCGCCGCGCGACCGATGGGGTACTCCAGATCGGACTCATCCACAAAATGTCGGCGGATGAGGGCCGTGCACACGAGACCGAGAAGCGTACCGGCAAGGGCAACCGCAAGCATCTCGAGCATGCTCACGTCATCCCCCGCGCCCAGAATCCACACGCCGGGAATGGTGAAGGCAAGGCCGCCCGCAACCATGGAGCCGGCGGACATAATGACCTGCGTGATATTCGCTTCGTTAAGGCTCGTGCGGCCCGCAGCGCGCAGCAGTACAAGCGCAGTTATGGAGGTGAAGATCGTCGGCCAGGGAAGCGAGCCCATCTTAAGGGCGGTGTAGACCGACGAGGCGGTGATGATGACGCAGCCCACGCACCCGATCAGAATGCCGACCGGCGAGAGCTGCCCGCGCAATGGCGCGCGGCGAGCGTTCGAACTCATAGGTTGTCCCTTCGTATATCCGCTCCCCCTTTGCCGGGGAGTCGGGTTACGGCAAAGTCCGTTCAGTATAGCGGGGTGAGGAACGCCCGTTGCCGCACGCGGCGCGTATCATAGAATCAAAGCAGAACCGTCGCGAGAAAGAGGGCAGCCATGGGCGCCGCAACGCATATCCTTACCGTCGATGTGGGAAACACCACCACACGCCTCGGCGTCTACACCCTGCCCGCAGACCGCGAGGACGCCGCCGCGCCCGAGCTCATTGGCGCCTGTGATCTCACCACGCCGGACCGCGCCACCGCGGACGAACTCCGCATCCAGCTTGCCCAGGCCCAGGGTATTCTTCCGATGGCCGAGCTTGCCGGCTCCATCCTCTCATGCGTGGTTCCCACACTCACCGAAACCTGGCGCCACGCCCTCGCAAGCGTTGCGCAAACACGACCGCTCGTTGTGGGACCGGGGCTCAAATCGGGCATCCGCATGCGCTATGACGATCCCTCCGAGGTGGGGGCGGACCGCATCGCCGGCATCGTTGCGGCGCGTGCCGCCTACGAACTCCCGGCGGTCGTCGTCGACCTGGGCACCACCACCAACTTCGACGTCATCGACGCTACGGGCGCTTTTGCGGGCGGCATCATCGCCCCCGGCGTCGCGCTCGGCGCGCAGTCCCTCGCTCGCGCCGCGGCGCGCCTCCCCATCATCGAGCTCGCCGCGCCCAAGTCCCTCATTGGAACGAGCACGCGCTCTGCCATGCAATCCGGCGTGGTCTTTGGCGAGGTCGCACGCATAGACGGTCTTATCGAGGGCATCGCGGGAGAACTCGGCGCGGCGCCCACGGTCATCCTTACCGGTGGTGACGCCGCGCGCATAGCACCGCTCCTCAAGCACGCGGCAACCGTCGACGGCGACCTCACCCTCCGCGGCCTCGCGCTCCTCTGGCAGAAGAACCGCCGCAGCTAAACCGCCCCCGTTAACGGACCAGGGCCCTGCAGGTCAACAACCTGCAGGGCCCTGTTGCATCATGCGACGTTTTCTGCGCGCGGCGGTGCGCCTTACACGTAGAAGAGAATGTCGTCGTAGGTCGGCACCGGCCAGTAATCGGCCGCAACGATCTCCTCCATGGCGTCAACCGTCATGCGGAGCGCCTCCATGGCGGGCGCGACCTTGTGCGCGTAGCAGTTTGCCTGCTCCTGCGCGTCCACAATGGCCTCGGCCTCGGTATGGACCGACACGAGAGCGGCAATGGCCTCGTTGATGTGCGTGATGCCGTCGCAAAGGGCGTTGAGCGTCTTCTGCTCCCACTCCATCGCCGAATCGGCGCCGGCGGCGCGGATGGTCTCAAGACCCTTGGCGACCTTGGTCGCATACGCGGTGATGACCGGGCGGTACGTGCGGCGCGCCTCGCGCACCATCGTCGTGGCCTCGATGTTCATGAGCTTGTTGTACTTCTCGAGCTTGGCCTCGTAGCGGCTGTGGGCCTCGGTCTCGGTGAGCACGCCCATGGACTCCCACAAAGCGATGCTCTTGGGCGAGACCATGGCAGGCAGCGCGTCGGCGGTGGTGCGCAGGTTGGCAAGACCGCGGCGCTCGGCCTCCTCGTGCCACTCCTCCGAGTAGCCGTCTCCCGAGAAGAGGATGCGGCGGTGCTCGCAGAGGCTCTTCTTGCAGTACTCGAGCGCGGCGTCGGCAAACGTGTCCGTAGGCGTTCCCTCGAGCGCGTCGGCAAAGTTCTTGAGTGCCTCGGCAACCGCCGTATCGAGCACGAGGTTGCAGTCGGACGCATTTGCCTCGGAGCCCACGGCGCGGAACTCAAACTTGTTGCCCGTGAACGCAAAGGGCGAGGTACGGTTGCGGTCGGTGTTGTCCTGCTGAAGCTTGGGCAGGACCTCGGCGCCCAGGTCGAGCACGCCCTGGGTTGCGTGCACACTCGCCTTGCCGTCCATGATCTTCTGCACGACCTCGGTGAGCTGGTCGCCCAAGAAGATCGAGATGATGGCGGGCGGCGCCTCGTCGGCACCCAGACGGTGATCGTTGCCGCAGGAGGCGGCGGACATACGCAGCAGCTCCTGGTACTTATCGACGGCCTCGATAACCGCGGTCAAGAACACCACGAACTGCAGGTTCTCAAGCGGGGTGTCGCCAGGATCGAGCAGATTCTCGTCCTCGGTACCGAGCGACCAGTTGTTGTGCTTGCCGCTACCGTTGATGCCCTCAAAGGGCTTCTCGTGCAGCAGGCACACCAGGTCGTGGCGGCTCGCGATGAGCTTCATCTTCTCCATGACGAGAAGGTTGTTGTCAACAGCCTGGTTGAGGTCGGAGTAGACCGGCGCGAGCTCGTGCTGGCAGGGGGCCACCTCGTTGTGCTTGGTCTTGGACGGAATTCCGAGCGCCCAGAGCTCGTTGTCGAGGTCCTTCATGTACTTGGAGACGGAGGGGCGGATGGCGCCGAAGTAGTGCTCCTCGAGCTCCTGGCCCTTGCAGGGCGGCGCGCCAAAGAGCGTGCGGCCGCAGATAACAAGATCGCGGCGGCGACGGTACGCGTCTTTCTTGATGAGGAAGTACTCCTGCTCGTCGCCCACGGAGGGAACCACGCGCTTGGGATGCTTGCCAAAGAGGGCGAGCACGCGCTTGGCCTCGCGGTCGAGCACGGTCATAGAGCGCAGAAGCGGCGTCTTCTTGTCGAGCGCCTCGCCGTTATAGGAGCAGAACGCCGTGGGGATGCACAGCACGTCATCCTTAATGAAGGCCGGGCTCGTGGGGTCCCAAGCGGTGTAGCCGCGCGCCTCAAAGGTGGCGCGCAGACCGCCGTTGGGGAAGCTCGACGCATCCGGCTCGCCTTTGATGAGCGCCTTGCCCGTGAACTTGGTGATGGCGGTGCCGTCGCCCACCGGCTCGAGGAAGCTGTCGTGCTTCTCGCTCGTGATACCGGAAAGCGGCTGGAACCAATGGGCGTAATGGGTCGCACCATGTTCAAGCGCCCAGGTCTTCATAGCATGCGCCACGGCATTCGCCACATCGAGGTCGAGCGGCTCGCCGCCCTCGATGGTCGCGAACAGGCGCTTGCAAACATCCTTGGGCAGGTACTCCTTCATGACGCTCTCGGAGAAGACCAGCGTCCCGTAACGCTCGGTCAGATCGGCCATACGGCACTCCCTTCGGTGGCGCGCCTCAATGCAGCGGGCGGCCTCGGCGATGCAGCTGTGAACAGGGTAACGCACCAGCGGGGCTGCGAAGCGCCCAGATAAGGTTCTCGTCCAAAACGCAACAAAATCCCTCGTCCGCGCAAGCCGTGGCGCCTAACGTTCCCATCCGGTTACCGGCCTCGCCGCACGCGAGCGCGACGGCCCACATGCGCTACCATCTCTTCTACCGGCGCACGCTCCAAACGAAAGGCACGCCATGCGCATCGACGACATCTTTGCCAATGCCCGCGCAGGCGGGCGCATCCCCGTCTCTTTTGAGATGTTTCCGCCTAAAGGCGAGCTCACCTTGGAGCGCGCCCGTGAGGCGGCCGAGAAGCTCTGCGCCTGCGCGCCCGATTTCATAAGCGTCACCTGCTCTGCCGGCGGCACGGGCGACTCAGGCGCCACGGCGGACATTGCCGCCATGATCGAGCGCGATTTTGGCGTGAGCTCCGTCGCGCACCTCACCGGCATTGGCCGCACACGCGCCGATCTTGCCGAACGCATCGCCGCCTACCGAAAGGCGGGGGTCGAAAATGTCCTTGCCTTGCGCGGCGACATGCCCGAGGGCGCCGATGCGACGCGCGGAGATTTCTCCTTTGCCTACCAGATCATCCCCGACCTCGTTGAGGCCGGATTCTGCGTGGGTGCCGCCGCCTACCCCGAGGGCCACATAGCCTGCGATGACCTTGCCGAAAGCGTTCGGCACCTGCGCCTCAAACAGGATGCGGGCGCCTCGTTTTTGGTCACGCAGCTCTTCTTCGATAACGATTTGTTCTATCGATTCCGCGAGCTTGCAGACGCCGCGGGTATCACGGTGCCCATCACCTGCGGCATCATGCCCTTTATGAGCAAACAGCAGGTGACGCGCATGGTCTTCATGTGCGGGGCGTCTCTTCCCTCCCCCGTCATCAAGCTTCTCGCGCGGTACGAGGATGACCAAGAGAGCCTTATGCATGCGGGCATTGACTACGCGTGCCGCCAGCTCGAAGACCTCGCCGCGCACGGCGTTGACGGCCTGCACGTGTACACGATGAACCGCCCCTCGGTCGCCCGTGCGGCGATGGCCGCACTCGGAAGGTAGCGCGCCGTGACGACCCGCGCCGCTGCATATGCGCACCATGCGCCCGACGCCCCTTGGCGTGCCCTCGCCGGCGCCCAACGGTATCGCCTGGGCAACATCCACGTCGACCGCGCCGAAATGCTCCGCTACCTCGGCTACACGGGGCAAAAGATCGACGATGACCTCGCCCGCCGCATCGAGCGCGTGGCACGAGAGGTTGAGCAGACGCTTGAGCCGCACGGTGTGAGCCAGGTGTTTGGTGTTGACACCCATGCGCGCACCGCTGCGGGCGCGTCCTGCGTGCGCCTCGTGGGAACCGTCGTCGAGCTCACCGGAGACGATATCCACCGACACCTGGAAGGTGCCTGCGCCGTAGCGCTTTTGGCGGTGACACTCGGCATGGAAAGCGAGCGTCGCCTGCGCACCCTCGCCGCAACCGAGCCTGTGGAGGCAGCGCTTTTTGACGCCGCCGCCTCCGCGTATGTCGAAGCGGCGGCGGACGCAGTAGATGCCGCCATCGCGACCGACGCCACACGCACGGGCCTTGTCCGCAATGGCCGCTTCTCCTGCGGCTACGGCGACTGCCCGCTCACCGCACAAGGCCCCATCATCGATGCGCTCGACGCCCGTCGCGCGCTCGGTATTACCGTGACAGAGAGCTACCTGCTCGTTCCCAGCAAAAGCATCACCGCCCTCATCGGTCTCTTTGAGCGAGGTAACGGGGTCCAAGACGCATCGCGCACCTGTGCGCACTGCGCGCTTAAGGAGGGCTGCGCGTTCAGAGCGCGCGGCGAGCGTTGCTGGCGGCGAGCGAATTCTGTACAGGAGGACTGACATGACGCGCGACCTTGCACGTGCCCTCAAGGGCGAGAGCCATCTTCTGTTTGACGGCGGCATGGGGACCATGCTGCAGGAGGCGGGCCTCGCTGCAGGCGAGACGCCCGAGCTGTGGTGCCTCACCCATCCGGAGGAGGTGCGCGCCATCCACCGCGCCTACGTCGAGGCGGGAAGCGATGTCATCACCACCAACACCTTTGGGGCCAACCGCCTCAAGCTCGACGGTAAGGCGACGGTCGAGGAGGTCTTCTCGGCAGCCGTGGCGTGCGCCCGTGCCGCAGGGGCTCGCTACGTCGCCGGAGACATCGGGCCTACCGGCGCTTTGCTCCGCCCCTTGGGCACCCTCTCGTTCGATGACGCTTACGAGCTCTTTGCCGAGGAGGCGCGCGCTGCCGCTGCGGCGGGTGCAGATCTCTTCATCATCGAGACGATGACCGATCTTCTTGAGGCAAAGGCAGCCCTTCTCGCTTGCCGCGAGAACACAAACCTGCCCATCATCGCCACGATGACGTTTGGCGAGGACGGACGCACGTTTTTGGGAACGAGCCCCGAGGTGGCCGCCGTCACGCTCGACGCCCTCGGTGCCGACGCCGTGGGCATCAACTGCTCGCTCGGGCCGGGAGAGCTCCTCGGCCTTGCCAAGCGCATGCTCGCCGTTACGGAAAAGCCCCTTCTCGTCCAGGCAAATGCCGGCCTTCCGCGCGTTGAGGGCGAACGCACGGTATATGACATTGGACCCGAGTCCTATGCGGAAAGCGTACGCGCGCTCGTGGACGCGGGCGTGGGAATCATCGGCGGCTGCTGCGGCACCACCCCCACCTATATCCGCCTGCTCGATGAGGTCATCAAGGACCGCGCACCTAAGCCGCGCCGCATCGAACGCGCGCTTACGGCCACCAGCGCGCAAAGCATCGTGGACCTCCCGGCAGGCTCGGGGCGCATCGCCGTCATTGGCGAGCGCATCAACCCCACGGGCAAGAAACGCCTCCAGCAGGCGCTGCGCGATGGCGATATCGACTACGTCGTGGGTATGGGAATCTCCCAGCAAGAGCAGGGCGCCGATGTCCTCGACGTCAACATCGGCCTGCCCGAAATCAACGAGGCAAGGCTCTTGCCTGAGGTAGTTGAGCGGCTCTGCGCGAGCGTCTCGCTGCCGCTCATGCTCGACTCATCCGACCCGGTCGCCCTCGAGGCGGCATGTCGACGCTATCCGGGAAAACCGATTATCAACTCCGTGAACGGGAGCCGCGAGAGCCTCGAGGCGATTCTCCCCATCGCGGCGCGCTACGGTGCAAACGTTGTCGCCCTCACCCTCGACGAGGCGGGTATCCCCCACACGGCAGAGGAGCGTCTCGCCATCGCCCGGCGCATCGTCGAAGCGGCTGAGCAAGCTGGCATTGGCAGCGAGCGCATCCTCGTCGACTGCCTTGCCATGACCGTATCGACCGATCAGTCCCAAGCCGCCCAGACGCTCAAGGCTATAGGCCTCGTCAAGCGCGAGCTTGGCGTCTTCACCACGCTCGGCGTCTCAAACATCAGCTTCGGTCTGCCCCAGCGTCCGCTCATCAACAGCACGTTTCTCTCCGCCGCCTTTGGCGCTGGCCTCGACGCCCCCATCTTGAACCCCGCAACGGAGCGCTACCGCGACGTGGTGCGCACCTGGCGGGTGCTCAATGCCCAGGACACGGGCGCCGAGCAGTTCATCGGCCACTACGCCGCATGGCTCGATCCCTACCAGCATCCCGGCAAAGGGGCCATCGGCGATGGCGTCACCACGCGCCAACCGGAGGGCACAGCTGCCGCCACAAAAGCCTCGTCCACACTGAGGGAGCTCGTTATCTCGGGCAGGCGCAAAGACACCGCGCACTGCGTGACCGAGCAGCTCAAACACCGCGACCCCCTCGATATCATCAACGACGAGCTTATCCCAGCGCTCGACGAGGTGGGCGATCGCTTTGAGGCGGGCACATACTTCCTCCCCCAGCTCATGGCATCCGCCGAGGCGGCACGGGCGGGCTTTGACACCATCCGCGATGTCATGCCCGCGCGCGCAACCACAGACAAGGGCACGATCTGCCTGGCAACCGTCAAGGGAGACATTCACGACATTGGCAAAAACATCGTCAAGATGCTCCTCGAGAACTACGGCTACACCGTTTTTGACCTGGGGAGAGACGTCGCTCCCGAACGGGTCCTCGACTGCGTGAGAACCCACGGCATCCAGCTTGTCGGTCTCTCCGCCCTCATGACCACCACCGTTAAGAGCATGGAGGCAACCATCGAGCTCCTCCGGCGCGAGGCTCCCGGCACTAAGGTCTTTGTGGGAGGAGCTGTGCTTACGCCAGAGTACGCCAAGATGATCGGGGCGGACTTCTACGCGAAGGATGCCGCCGAATCGGCGCGCATAGCCGCCGAAGTGCTTGCATCATAGACCCCTAACGCCCATAATCCGCCCGAGCAGCCGAACCTGTCCCCGATACGTCGACGATGCGGTCGTATAGAGCCCTCGTCTCCGGCTCGGGCATGCCTCTGTCCTGCGCCTTGAGTGCAAGCGCGTGGCGCCGGTACAAATCGACCACCTCCCTCCGCCTTCCCGCGAGCTCGTACACGCGCATGGCCGCACGGACCACGTCCTCACGCAGGGGAGCCTGCACAAGCGCCGCCTCCGCCATCCACGAGGCGCTCGAGACATCGCGCTCCTCCAGGGCCGCCTCAACGCCGCGCAGCATGCAGTCGACGAACTTCGTCCGGTACCCCTCGCGCATCTTCTCGAAGAACGCCCCTCCCTCTCCATCGGGAACGAACAGGGGTCCTGCGTAGAGCTGCTCAACTTTGAGGCATATGTCGATGATCTGCGGAGCGCTTATGCCCTTGCGCTTGAGAAGCACTTCCCGCGCGAGCATATCGAAACGCATAACATCGGAGACCACATACTCCGCATTGAAGGCAATACCCTCTCCTTGCAAGATCAGGTATTGCGGACCGTCCTTGGTCTGTCCCAGCGCGCGCCTGAGTGCCGAGAGCGTTGAGTAGAGGCTGTTACGCGCATGGGTGTAGTCGTAGCCATGCCACAGTTCCTGCTGGAGCGTCGCGCGCGGCACAAAGGCCCCCGGCGCAAGGGCAAGACGTGCCGCGACAACGCTCGTTTTTCGCCTACGCCAGAGCGCGCTTGTGAGCACGTGCCCGTTGCGTTCGATCTTAAGCCCGCCGAAGAGGCGAACGGTCAGCTGGCCAACAACCGTTCGCTCCATATCTCCTACCACCTCAAAGAGGCGCTCCGAGCGATCCTCCGCCGATGCGCCGGTCTTAAAGGCAGCTTGGAGATGCTCGGGGATTAAGCGGACGATGGCAGCGGCGGGGACGCCGAGAGCACGCAGAGCAAGTCGCGCGGCTGGGCGAATGCCCTCGTCGAGCATTTCTTTACGGTGGAGAGACATCCAGGC
>CASELS010000015.1 GCA_949288855.1 uncultured Collinsella sp.
GATGACGGTGCGCAAGAAGGTCACGATGTTCGCTGTGATAGCGGCAACCTACGCGGTAAGCTTCATGCTCGTTGACTTTGTGCCGGCACGGCTGTGCTTACCTTGTGAACCGATAGGGGAGATGTATGCCCAAGACACCCGACACGCCCGCCGTTGCCCGGCGCCGCGCACGTGAGAAGCGCGTGGTCTCGCAGATGATCGCGCTGTACTGCCGCGGCCATCACGATGTGGCCGAGCGAACCGAGCGCGCGCTCTGCGGCGAGGCCGTGTGCCCGGCGTGCGCCGAGCTCGACGCGCTCGCCGCCCGCCGCACGGAGCTTTGCCCCCATATGGCGACCAAGACCTCGTGCAACAAGTGCGCCACGCACTGCTATCCGCCCCGTCAGCGCGACCAGATTCGCGCGGTGATGCGCTACGCGGGTCCGCGCATGCTCATGCACCACCCCGTGGCGGCGGTGCGTCATCTGTTAGGGAAGTAACGGCGCTTCGGGTGCATCCGTCACGCCCCGTGTGCAAAGTGCACGCCCCGTGTGCATCCTGCACGCTTTAGAGCCTTTTAAGCGTTACGGATGCACACAGGGTGTGCAGAATGTACGCGGGGAGTGAAGGATGCACACGGGGCGTGCGGGATGCACGCGCACCGTGCCGATTGCACACACCGTGCCGATTGCACACAGCAAACGCTACTTGACGGTCATCACGGGCACGTTCACCGAGCGGAGGACGCCAAAGCTCACGCTGCCGATCATACCGGAGAGGCGGCCCAAGCCGCGCCTGCCCATAACAACGAGGTCGATGTCGTGGTTCTCCACGTAGTCGGCAATGCCCTCAACCGCCGAGGAGGCAACGATCGCGTTCGTCACAACCTTGCACTTGGCGCCGTCGAGCGCATCGTCAATCACGCCCGTCATGTCGTCGCGCGTGCGCTGCAGAAGCGCACCCAGCAGGTTGTCGTAGTCTACCTGCGACGCAACGGAGAACGGGTCCTCGGGGGAGCCGGAGCCAAAGAGCGGATCGGGCAGCGCCCCCACCGAGACGGCCGTCACCACATGCACCTCCGCCTCGGGGTCGTTGCCCACCATGCCAAATGCCACATGCAGGGCGCTTTTGGCGTGATCGGACTCGTCATAGGGGACCAGCACTTTCTTGAATAGCATCGTCACCCTCCCATCGTCGCCGCGGACGATACTCGCTTCCGTTATACCCCGCGTGCGCACAAGACGGTTTTGCGATGGCGCCGCACCGCCGAACGTGCCGTCGGGCGCCGCGACCGGTATGATAGGGACGGTTATGCAAACGCCGGCTGCGGAGGAACCATGCCACACGTGTTTCTGTCCGATCTCACCCCCCACGAGCTGCAGGAGCGCTACGGGCGCGTGCGCTACGTTTTCACCGACCTCGACGGCACCATGATGGGCCCGGGGTCCTGCGTGCTCAAGAACGCGGCGGGCGAGCCCTCGCTCGAGTTCGCCACGGCGCTCGTCGATCTGGCGCGCGCCGGTATCGAGGTCATCCCGTGCTCGGGGCGCAACCGCTCCATGCTCCACGAGGACACGCGCGTGCTCGGCCTCAACAGCTACATCGGCGAGATGGGCGGCCTCATCATGCTCGACCGTGAGCACAACGACTGGGAGTACTTCACGGCCGATATGCCCTATGACCCCGCCGACGGGCGCACCCCGCACGAGGTTATCGAGGCGGCGGGCGTGTGCGACGAGTTTGTGGGCCGTTGGCCGGGCATGCTCGAGTACCACAACGACATGTCGACCGGCTACAAGTACCGCGAGGTCACGGTTGGCTTCCGCGGCGAGGTAGATGACGAGGTAGCGCAGGCCATCCTCGACGAGTCCGGCCTTCCCCTCGACTGGGCGTGCAACGGTTTTCTGAACTACATCTCCGCCCCCACCACCCTTAAGCTTCCCGAGGGCGTACGCGGGCGTGCCTTCAACATCCAGCCGCGCGGGCTCGAGAAGGGCCGTGCCATCCGCCGCTTCTGCGAGCGCCGCGGCATCGACCCGGCGGAGACCCTCTCCATCGGCGACGCCGAGTCCGACTTCCTCATGGCGGACGCGACCGCGCAGTTCATCCTGGTGGAAAACGGCCTCAAGGACCCGGGTGCGGAGCTGTTCCTCGCCGAGCACGACAACGCCTGCATCGCGCACGGCCGCACGATCGACGCCTGGTCGGGCGCTATGCGCATGGTGCTCGACGCCGTCCGCAACGCATAAGGGAGGCGGCTATGGGCGAGGTGAGCGACTGCACGGTCGAGGCGGCTGCAAACGGTATGGCTGAGGTGGCCGAGGGCTGCGTCGCGTCGGCGATCGCGGGCCACGCGGCCGAGGCGATTGCAGCGGCCATTCCGGCCTATGAGGGCGACGAGCGGCCCATCGGCATCTTTGACTCGGGCCTCGGCGGCCTCACCGTGGCGCGTGCCATCTCGCAGGCGCTGCCGCATGAGTCCATCTGCTACATCGGCGATACCGAGCGCTGCCCCTACGGCGTGCGCTCCGAGGCCGAGGTGCGCTCATTTGTGCTGCAGGTGGGCAGCTGGCTCACGCGCCAGAACGTCAAGATGATTATCATCGCCTGCAATACCGCCACGGCGGCGGCACTGCAGCTTGCCCAGCAGACCTTTGACGTGCCCGTTATCGGCGTGATCGTGCCCGGTGCACGTGCCGCCATCCACAGCACGCGCACGCGCAAGGTGGGCGTGCTCGCCACCGAGCTCACCATCCGTTCGGGCGCCTACGCGCGCGCCATTCAGGACTTTGACGCGGGTGTGGACGTGTTCGGGTGCGCGGCGCCAGAGTTCGTGGAGCTGGTGGAGCACGAGCTTGCCGACGGCGTGCGCGACGGTACCCGCTGGCTCGGCGGTGTTGACGTGTTCGACACCCCTGCAATCCGCGCGATTGTGGACGAGCGGGTCGAGCCCCTGCGCCACCATGGCATCGATACGGTGGTGCTCGGCTGCACGCACTTCCCGCTGCTGGTGGGTCCCATTAGGGCTGCGTTGGGCGAGGGCGTGCGCGTTGTTTCCTCTGCAGAGGAAATTACGCGCGAGCTTGCCGAGATGCTCATGCGCCGCGAGGAGCTCGCCGCCTCGGAGGTGCCGGTGCGGCACCGTTTTGCCACGACCTCGGCCGACACGGCGTCGTTTGCAACGGCAGGCGGCTTTGTCTTTGGCCAGCCGCTTGGCGAGGTCGAACACGTGGCACCCGTGGTGCTCGAGCGCACGGCGGCCTCCCTGCTGTAGCGCTGTGCCGCGCGAAGTGTTGCGTCAGGATTTAGCTGGAGAGGCAAAGGGGATATCCAGGTCCGTTATAAGGTCATTGCACCAGCTGTAATCGAGCCATCTCTTTCGATGGAGCTCGAGCACCACCACGCATGCAACGTGGTCATGTTGCTCGGCTATCGCTTCGATTTGCCGGGACCTCGTGATTCCCCGATACGGATCGAGGTCATCGCCAAAGAGCATTTCCCGTGCGAAGGTGTTGGCCCGTTTCTCCTCGAGGGACTGCTGTGCCGCTGGCTTGCTGTCGCAATCAATATGCGTGGCTGCCTCTTCGTCGTACAGTAGATGGCCCAACTCATGGAAGAGTGTCCAAATGACATAGGCATCTTTTTTGCGCCTGCCGGTCTGCTGGATAATAGGTACGCCGTTTCTCAGCCAGCGCGTAATACCATGCAGGGGGAACTTCTTAGGAGGCTCAACAAACTGATAGATTACTCCGGTGGTCTCCAGCATCGCCGAGATGTCGTCAACCATGGTGTTGTCTGGTATCTTGGCGCGTTGCTTGATTTGCGGAAGAAGGTCGAGCAGTTTTTGGCGATCGAAGTGGAGATCGCCGGACCTTCGGCAGGCTTCAGTTTTTTCTCCGGCAGCTATCCAAGCGGCTACAAGTGCTTCATCTACCTCTGCTCCCGATTCCCGCAGTGCTGCATAGGCGGGGCATTGCATGGCCTTGCTGGAATATTCTATGAATGCGCCGCATGAGCCAAATCCGGTGAAGTCAAGAAAATCGATAAGAACCTGCTGTCGGTCGCGGAGTGTTGCCTTGCTCGCACCCTGCTTTCTGAGAAATGAGGCAAGCTCAGAGCTTACGCAAGACAGATGGTTCGACAGCGAGTTTTCCTCTTGTATTCGTGCCCGGTCCTCTTGATAAAGCGCCTCGTAGGCAAGCCAGGCCCTGCAGAGAATACCCGTGACGTGTTCAAGCCGCAGCGCAAGCTCCGGTGAGATAGATGCCTTACCTCCGAGAATCTGGTTAACGTGCTTGCGCGAGACGCCGAGGCGTTCTGCAAGATCCGATTGGGTGATGCCTTTTCCCTCTTCTTCGATCCACTCCTGAAGGAATTCACCCGGCGCCACCGCATAGTTGGTAGCCATCCCCGTCTCCTTTCAATGTTCCTTAGTCGTGGTAATCGGTTATTTCCCTAACGTTTACCTCGCTTGCGGCAAGCTGCTCTATCACGTCGAGAATCTTCACGCCTTCGCAGCTTGGTTCGATGATGATGCGCTCGTTACCTGATACCTTTCCTGCCCACTGTCCTTCTCGGTCGCCGCTCAGGCGGTGCCATCGTCCCAACGGGTCGTTTTTCGAAAGATCGCCTAGAGTCTCTGCAACCTCAATGGCTTTGATGCGTAGCCGGAGTTTCTTTTCGATATCGGGACGCTTCTTGTGCATCGTGCGTTCATCCTCGCACAGTTGTTGAAGCTTCTTAGAGGAGTACGTGATTCTCAACGATGCACCGCCCCCAATAGTTCGTCAGACCCTCCAGCAGCTCTCCCAAGGCCATAATGATTACCATGATGTAACCGGATTGGTTACATCACTATGGAATATACCACGATTGCATTGTGAATGAGCGTCGAATCATATAGATATAATCCCTACAAGGTTCGAGGAGGTTGCCATGCCCTTTTCCATCGTCCGCAACGACATTGCCCGCGTAGCGGCTGACGTGGTGGTAAACGCCGCCAACACCCACCTTGCCCCCGGCGGCGGGGTCTGTGGCGCGCTGTTTGAGGCAGCGGGGTACGCGGACATGGCGCGAGCCTGCGAGGCCATCGGCCATTGCGATACGGGCGATGCCGTGGTGACGCCAGCGTTTCGCCTGCCGGCGCGCTGGTGCATCCACGCCGTCGGGCCCATCTGGCGCGGCGGTTCCCATGGCGAGGAGGAGGCGCTGCGCCGCTGCTACCGTGCGGTGTTTGCCCGCGTGATGGAGCTCGGCGCGCGCTCGGTCGCCTTTCCGCTTATATCAGCTGGCATCTACGGTTACCCAGTGGCACAAGCGCTCGCGGTTGCGCGCGAGGAGACGGCGGCGTTCTTGGCGGAGCACGACGAGGTGGCGGCAACGCTTGTGGTGTTCGACCGCGCCGTCGTGCGCGAGGGAAGTGCGCTTGCGGCAAAGATCGCGGAGTACATCGACGATGCCTATGCCGAGCGCCACCTGCAAGCCCGTTCGCGTGTGGCGGAGCTCGCGCGGGAGCGCGCATGGGCGGAGGACGCCCCCGCATGTGGCGCTCCCAGGCCTGCGCGCCACCATGGCGCGGAATCTCTTTGCGTAGCCCAGTCCCTGCCCGTGCCGTCCTCAGACAAAGGCACCCTCGACGAGGCACTCTCGCACCTCGACGCGTCGTTCTCAGAGACGCTCCTTGCGCTCATCGATGCGCGCGGCATGACCGACGCCGAGGTCTACCACCGTGCGAACCTGAGCCGCCAGCTCTTTGCGAAGATTCGCGGCAACGCGTCGTACCGGCCCGCTAAGCCCACCGCGGTGGCGCTCGCCCTCGCTCTTGAGCTCAACCTGCCCGAGACGCAGGACCTATTGGGCCGCGCGGGGCTTACGCTCTCGCGTGCGAGCAAGTTTGATGTCATCGTCCGCTTCTTTATCGAGCGCGGCATCTACGACGTGTTCCGCCTGAACGAGATGCTCTTTGCCTACGACCAACCGCTCGTGGGCTCGCTGTAGGGCAAGCCGCGTACTCCCGGGCGCACCGCTGGGGCCGCTGTACGGGCACAAGGCCGCTTTGAAGCCGCGCCCCAAGCGCCCGCGCGCGGCGCATCAGATGTCCCCTGGCAGTTTACCTGCCCCTGCGCGCCGGCGCGTAGCCTCAAAGGTGTCAGATCCCAACGTGCAAAGGAGGACACCATGAGCAAGAAAGATGTTGAGAGAACGGCCCGCAACAAGCAGAGCAATCGTGATGGTGTGGACAGCCGGGCCAGCAGCAGGGCCCTGTCCGGTAAGGGCGAGCCGGGGGTGCGTGCTGAGCTCGTCTTCATCCTCGATGCAAGCGGCTCTATGGCCGGGCTTGAGAATGACACCATCGGCGGGTTCAACGCGCTCATCGAGGAGAACCGCGAGGAGCCGGGCGAGGCGTTCGTGTCGCTCGTCCAGTTCAACGACCGGTCGAAGGTCGTGCTCGACCGCGTCCCGATCGAGAAGGTCCCGCGCCTCACACGGAGCACGTATCGCTGCCGGGGCTGCACGGCGCTGCTCGACGCGGTGGGTGCCGCCATCGAGCACATCGACCTTGTCCAACGCGTGCAGCCTGCCGGCTACGAGGCGGACCGCGTGCTGTTTGTCATCACGACGGACGGTATGGAGAACGCGAGCCGCCGCTTTGGCTACCGCCGGGTGAGGAAGCTTATCCGCAAGCACCGCGAGATGGGCTGGGAGTTCCTGTTCATCGGCGCTAACATCGACGTGGAGCGCGAGGCGGAGAGCTTGGGGCTCGACCCCGATATGGCGGTCGAGTACATCGCCGATGACATTGGGACCGGTGCCTTGTACGAGGCGGCGAGCATCGCGACCGCGACGGTGCGCGCGGGCGCGTCGATGGCATCGGGCGCGTGGCGTGCGGGTATCGACGAGGACCGGCGCCGCCGCGGGTGGGCGTAGCGAACGCCACGCTGCCCGATGTGCTCAAAAAACCTGCGAAGTAAGTGGGCTTTATCCTGTTGGCTACATAGCCAGCCGGTATCGATGGGTTTTAGCAGGGCTTTTGCCGCTCTGGATGAGCCGGTAAACCGCTGGGCAGAATAGGCACTTACTTCGTCACTTTTTGCGTCAAACGAGCTCGAGGTAGTCCTCGCCAGCGCCGCAGACCGGGCAGACGGGCGTCTCGCCCTCGGGCACGTCAAAGACGGCCCCGCACATGAGGCAGCGGTAGGTGCGCGTCGCGGGCGGGGCGTCCGCGGCAGCGTCCGTTGTCGCGTCTGCTGCGGCGCCTGAGGTCGCGTCGTTCTCGGGGATGAGCTCGAGCAGGCGCTCGGCGGCGGCCACGGGGAAGTCGTCCGAGGGCGGCGTCGCCACGAGCGCGCGCAACAGGTCGTGGGCGTTTTTGCTTTGCGGCAGCATGTAGCCGCTCTCGCGCAGAAGGTCCTCGGCAACAAGGCGCGTGGCCCGGGCGAAGGCGGCGCCGAGCCTGCCTGCCCCCTCATCCTCGGCGGAGGCGGCAAGCGCGCGGGCGAGCTGCTCGGTACGGGCCTTCTCGCGCGCCATGGCGAGTGCGGGTACAAGCACCGTCTCGTTTTTTACCTGCTGGGGCGGGTAGGAGAGAGACGCAAGCGAGATTGCGCCGCTTGGGCAGGCGGCCGCGCACTCGCCGCAGCCGATGCACTTCTCGGGGTCGATGATGCTGTTCTCGGTATCGCTCGCGCCGGTGGGGCACACGTAGAGGCAGAGGCAGTCCTTGGTGCAAAGACGCAGGTTCCTCACGGCGATGTGGGTCTTCTCGGTTGCCATCATGCGGCCCTCCCGCGGATCTCGTCAAACTTCCAATCGGGCACCTTGCAGACGGGGCAGAGCGCGGGCGGGCGCTCGCCCACAAACGTGAAGCCGCATACCGAGCACACCCAGATACGGGCGCCGTCGAGCATCGCGGGCCCCTCGCGCCGGTGCCGCTCGGCAAGCGAAGCGAGGGCGCGCGTCACCTTCTCGCCCCACGTGCAGATGCGCAGCGTCCCGCGGTCGGCCGCGCTTTCGGCAGCGGAGCGGAGTGTCGGGTAGCCGGCGTCGAGGTCGTGCTGGAAGTGGTCGGCAATCTGGTCGAGCGTGGGGGCGCTCGCGTCCGCAGGATCGGTGGCGGCGCGCGCGGTGAAGTACGAGGCGAGCTCGCCAAAGAGCGCGGACTCCTCGGCGAGGTACTGCTTCTCACAGCCGCGGGCGAGGTTAGAGCAGATGGCGGCGAGTACGCCGGCGGGCAGCTCGGTGAGGTCGTGGTCGAGGGGTGTGTCCGCAGGCGCAGCGGCGGTTGTCGCAGGGCCAGGTGACGCGTCGGCAGGCGAGGCCGCGGTTGCAGATGTGCCCACGCCTGCGGGCGTCGCGCCGGCGTCTGCGTCAGCTGCCGCGCGTTCGGGCTCAAAGGCGCTCTTGGCAGCACCGCAGAGGGGGCAGGTCCACGTGTCGGGAAGCTCCGAGAAGGGCGTTCCCTCCACCTCCTCGTCAAAGACGTATCCGCAGATGGAGCAAACGTAGCGCATGCGGCCTCCCTCCGCCGTGGCACCCGGCGGACCATGCGCGCCGAGCACGAAACTATACCTTGATTGCACCGGGCGGAACAACGCCCTGTCAAGTGCGAACCCGGCAACGGTTGTCCCGGCGTTCCCAACGGTTTTTTCGACGCTTGCCGAGCACAGGCACCGTATGCAGGTAGAATGGTGCGCACCGCAAACGGCGCGCGTCCCGGGCGCCGCTGGTCGAGGTGTGCGGAACGCGGCGCGCAGGGACCGCAGAAGGGGAGGGGCGCATGGCCATCTGGGTTACCGGAGACATCCACGGCAGCATCGACATCGCCAAGCTCTCGTACCGCCGCTGGCCGGAGGGGCGCCTTCTCACGCGCGACGACTTTGTTATCGTTGCGGGCGACTTTGGGATGCCGTGGAGCGGCTCCAACGACGAGCTCTACTGGCTGAACTGGCTGAACAATCGCCCTTGGACCACGCTCTACGTCGACGGCAACCACGAGTGCTACCCCTATCTCGAGGACCTTCCCGTGACCGAGCGCTGGGGCGGCAAGGTCCAGGTCTACCCCGAGTATCCCAACATCATCCGCCTCATGCGCGGGCAGGTCTTCGATCTGCCCGCAGAGGCCGCGTCTGCCACACGGCGCGTCTTCACCATGGGTGGCGCCGATAGCCACGATAAAGAGTGGCGCACGCCCGGTTGGAGCTGGTTTCCCGAGGAGCTCCCCTCGTGGGACGAGTACGCAGAGGCCGAGCGCAACCTCGCGGCCGCCGATTGGCAGGTGGACCTCGTCATCTCGCACTGCTGCGCCACACGGTGGCTGCCCGCGGTGCTGCCGGCCGATTCCCTCGCCGAAGGCATTACGACCGACGCCCTCACAACGTGGTTCGACGACATAGAGGACCGCCTCTCCTTCCGCATGTGGCTCTTTGGCCACTACCACACCGACCTTATGCCGGACGCGCACCATCGCGCGCTCTACCGGGATATCGTCGCGGTGGACGAGCTCTTGGCCGAGGGCGAGCGCGCATGACGCGAGAAGAGCTTTTCCAGGCAGATATTGCCCGCGACATCGCGCTTGCGGGCAGGCCCCTGGCCGCTCCGCACGCGACGCGCTTTGCCAAGGAGGGCGCTCACGACCCCACACCCACGCCGTACTTTGTGCTGGACGAGCTGCTGGCTCCTCTCCATCTGGACGAGGGCGACCACCTGCTCGATGTGGGCTGCGGCTGCGGCCGCGTGCTCGCCTACGCAGCACAGTGCTTCCCGGCGGCGCGCGCGACCGGCGTCGAGCTCGACCCTAAGCTCGCCCGTATCGCGCGGGCGTGGGCGGAGTCGCATCCCAACCTCGCGGTCCGGCAGGCAAGCGTGCTCGATCTGGACCTTGCGCCCTACACCCATATCTACCTCTTCAATCCCTTCGACACGGCGGTGCTCACCCGCTTTCTCGACAAGCTCGCGCGCGAGGCGCGGCGCCCCGTCACGCTCGTCCATATGTCCGACAACGGCGAGACCTACTCCTACCTCGGTCGCGCTGGCTTCTCGCTTATGCTCGAGGGGAGTATCCAGAGCTGTCGCACGGCAGAGGGCGAGGTGGTCGAGGTCTTCGGTTGCCCGCAGCACTGGTCCCGCTGGCGCTTCACACCCTGATGCAGGTATCATGCAGCTCGAACCGGACGGCAGCTGAACTGCGGGTGGTGGCACGCCGCCCGCACGCCGCCGCCCGGGGCGTCTGCTTGCTGCCGTCAGCGGCGCAGGCCGATGTTCCCGCCGTTTGCAACAGCGTCCCTATCGTCGTTCTTCCCTATCGTCGTTCCGCTCGATTCTTCTACAAGGAGCCCTCATGTCCCAGCTCTACCTCGTCCGCCACGGTCAGACCCTTTTCAACGCACTTCGCCGCAAGCAGGGTTGGTGCGACTCGCCGCTCACCGAGGTGGGTATCGAGCAGGTCCACCTCGCTGGCAAAGTGCTGCGCGAGCGCGGCATCACCTTCGACCACTTCTACTCCTCTCCCGCCGAGCGCGCCTGCGACACGCTCGAGATCGTGCTCGATGAGCTCGGCTTGACGGGTACGCCGTACGAGCGCGTAAAGGGTTTGAAGGAGCAGAACTACGGCATCTTTGAGGGGCTCACCGAGGATACCAACCCGCCGCGCGGCACGCTCGGTTTTTATGCGCAGTTTGGCGGCGAGTCCGAGGAAGAGGCCGCCGCGCGCATGGCGGTGTGCATGGCCGAGCTTATGGCTCGTGAGGGGCACGAGCGCGTGCTTGCCGCGGTCCACGGTGGCGTGCTCTGGTTCACGCTGCTCGCGGCTGGCAAGGAGCACCTCGCGCGCCTCGACAACCCGCAGCCCATCCCCAATGCGGCGATCCTGGTGTGCGATTGGGATGGCTCACATCTCACGCCCGTCGAGCTCATCGACCCGGCCGAGGGGCAAGGCATCTGCAAGTGAGAACCGTGGTCCCCCGCAATACGGGGCGACCGTCGTCTCGTTGTTGGCGGTTCCGCCGGCGTATGACGTGTTCGTTTCGCCTCTCGCTCGAACAGCCTCTCGGGCAGCGCGCTCGGTGGTTGCGCGCGTCGCGCGCTCGCCGATTCCTCGTGGGTCGTAGCGCTCGATGCTCGCATAATGGGGATACCGGAAGGGCGAGCGAGGGGAGCTTCACATGGGACACGACAATAATACGGCGGATGCTCCAGCAGATGCGCACGAGCTGTTGACGGCTGCGGATCGTGCCGTCATCGAGGCGGCTGCCGAGGCAGACTGGTTTCGCGCCGCTCCGGTATCCGAGGCGTTTCGCGCGCAGTTCTCACCCGATTTTCTGAGTTTTGTCTTTATCCCCTCTCAGGCGCGACAGCGTTTGGTGCAGCTTTTTGGTACGTCATCGAATACATTCGCGCTCATCGCGGCTGACTGGGCGTGCGCGTTTGCTGCGGACGCTCTCTACTTGCACGACGAGCGCTCCGTGAGCTTTGCGACCCACGTGCCACTTGCCAATGGCCATGCGGTTGAGGTCTCCATCGCTAAGAGCAAGCGGCCAGACGGTTTGCCGTGGTACCTTTCCTATGTGCCACAGGTGGAGCGTCTGCGCCTGCGTCGCGATGTTGCACGGCAAGATGCTGCTACGGTCCCTTCTGTCCCCTTGACAACGGCGGTTTCGTCACCAGTGCTGGGCGCGGCGCATGCCGTGCCAACGGGTGCGCTTACGGGAGACGTACCAACAGAGGCTGCGGCTTCCGATACGGTTGCCAGCGGTCAGATTGCTGAAGTCGCATCCACGGCTGAGCCCGTTACTCGCGCTACATTCGAGGGCACGTTCGCGGATCAATTGCCGCCCGTGCGACCCGAGGCGCTCGAGGCCATGCGCGCGTCGGAGGACTATCAGCTTGGTCCCGTGCCCGAGGCTTTATGGAGTGAGGTCGCGAGCGCGGGTGGTATCTTTACCGACCTTGTATGGGTTTCGCAGCGTTGGACAGAGAAGCTCCGCTCTGCTGCCAAAGCATCCATCGACGTTTACGCGCTTCTCAACCGCGACTGGGCAGAAGCGTTGCGCACCCATACCGTCCGCAGCTATGAAGGCAAGCTGCTCTTTCCCGTGAGTATCTTGCGCTCGGATGGGACCACACTTGTGGAAGTAGCCTTGAAGCGCGACCGCGCGCCAGAAAAGCCAGGCTCCAAGCCTTGGTTTGTCTGCTATGTGGACGACTTCGCCAAACAAAGGGTCGTGGCTGGCCACGCGCTTACCGATTGGGCGTATCTTGGCAACATGACAGAGTTGCTCGACACGCTTGCTACCATCGCCTTACCTGAGCGCTGGAGTTTCGACGATGAGCAAAACGAGCATGCGCGCCCCATTTTGCGCAGCTACCTCACCTATACGTTCTATCGCCTGCAAGCTGAGGGCAAAGTGCTCGAGAATAGGGAACAGGGTATTGCTGCCTTCAATACAGGCCTCGTCGATCGGACATATGAGCCGCTTTACGCGTGCTTCTCGCCCTCGTCGCTCGGTGAACAGTGGCGATTTGAGGCATTTTGCAAGGCGGGGTCTCGCCAATGGGGCAAAAAGCTCGTGGCCACCTTCAATCCACTGCCGCGCCGTCCGCAGTATTTCAAGCGTAAAGAGGACCTGCTGTTCGATACCGACCGTGAGCTCAGGCGTGACGTGGACCACATATTGCTCGACAACATCAACCGTTTGCCACGTGATTTTCTGTTGGAAGAAATGAGGACTTCCGCTGAGGCGCCTGACGTTATCGGGCGGGCATATACCTCGCAGGATCCGGGCGAGCGGATTCTTGCCTTTGATGAGCTCAGAGAAATCATCGAGGACGATCCGCGTATCAAGCGGCGTCTGACGGCGGTGCCGGCGTTCTATCCCACCAAGAATACGATGAGTCTTTTGCTGCCGCTTGATTTGACAGAGGACGATAGGCCTGACGTGGCGCTGGTGGTGGAGCTCATGGAATCGGGTGCCTACATCGGTCAGACGATCCTTACCATGCGCATGGCCTACAACAACGCGCGCCTCATCTGTCGGCCGGACAGCGACTGGCTCAACACCTCGCTCAAGCTTTCCGACGCCGAGACCTTGGTGTAAGCGTAGCTTGCGTGGATTTTGCGTTTCTGCTAGCTCATCTGGACGTCGCTCGGCAGGATGTCGTTTGGTGACCAGCCGTTATTTTCCCAATTGGGCATTGCGTTCAGGAAGTTCATGAGTATGTCGAGGAAGGGCTTCAGGCTCGCTTTGTCGGGAATGATCTCTTCGTCGCTCACGTACTCCAAAACGGCGTTTGGCGGGTAGCCTCCGCGCGACATCTCCTCCAGTGCGTCGTACACCCTGTCGGCGTAGAAGTAGTCATCGGCATCGTCGGGCACGTTGGCGTCGAGAAAACCGATAAGTTTCTGTACCTCCGGCAACGTGAGTTCCCAGTCGTAGAGCGTGTTGCACGCGGCCATCTCAGGCTCTAGGTGGCGCACCGGCTTGCTCTCACGGGCCTTGAGTAGGTTTTGAAGCATGGGCGGGAGAGGCGCCTTCACAACCGCGGGAGCTGCCCAAGGGTCATCGGGCGCGGTGCCAGCGTCGTCGGAAAGGGTGTGGAAGATGTACCAGCGCGCCCTGCCGTCGTCCAGAATATCGGAATCGAGCAGGTCACTTTCAAAGTTGACGCCAAGCAGCGCTTCCACGGCGCGCCGCTTGCCGTGCCGAGCGAAAAGCTTGGCGTAGCCTGTTCCAAGGTTCTGTGTGGCGACCTCGTCTATAAGCTCGTCCTCAGAAACGATGCCGCGGAGCTCTGCGTACATGTTGGCAAGACGGCAGATGCGCATCTCGGTCTCACCGTTGGCGATAATCTCGTCGAGGGGTGCAGATTCAAGCGCCGTGCGAAGCTCGGAGGGCACGGTAAAGGTGTAGTTCTTACCCGTTTTGAACGCAAAGGCCCACGGCGGGCAGGGGAGAAGGCGCGTTGTGCGGTCGATGAGTTCGTCAACAGAAAGCGTGATTGAGAAACCGCTCTCCACAATGCGCTTGAGCTGCTGGGCCCGCATCTCGTTGACACCAAAGAGAGCATCGTGGACGCGCGTGGAATCGGCGAGCGCCTCAACGACGGCTTCTACCAGCTCGGCTTTTCTCAGGTCGCGCGCATGCGGGACCTGTAGCTGCTGCGCGATGTTGCGCACCTGGTCCACACGTAAGCGGCCGAGCAGACGGTCGAGCGGTTGGTCGGGCTTGCCTGCAACGCGCTGCTCCTCCATAAGGGTGATGATGTGGGGCTGTGGCTCGGCCTCATCCTCAGCGAGCAGATCAAAGGGTTTTGTGTCGATATAGACGTCGATGGCCCGCTCGCGCTCCTTGATGTCGAGTCCCGCGAGAGCGCCGCGGTGCGTGCCGACGGGTTGCCCAGGCGGATTGAGCTCATACTCGAGGTCCTCTAGCGCCTCGCGTGCGGCGTGCTCGGCCTCTTCGGCATGCATGCGGGGCACCTCCTCCATAAAGGTCGCGGCGTCCGAGATGACTGGTTGCGTCTCCACCATATGGCGCAGCTCCTCGGCAAGTGCTTTGCGCATGCCGTCGCCCCATCCCATCGGCAGCTCCGAGAAGACGGCGGGGTAGGTTATGCGACCGGCAAACGGAATGAGAGCGATGCTGAGCCCAAGGGGATCTTCGTAGGTGGGGCGGCGGGAGAGCATGTCAACCATCTCGTGCGAGATGCCGCACGGCTCCACCAAGCGGCCGCTGACGCTTAAGAGCAATCGCCCGCTATCGTCGCAGAAGGCGAGAGCGTAGCCCACATACGCTTGCTTCCACTGGCGCACCTGGCTGAGCTCGTAGGCGCTGAAGCCCATGGGATTATCTGCGACAAAGTCATCCACAAGGTCGAGGTTTTGCCATAGCTCGTCGAGGACGTCCGCAAGCTCGTTGGGGTCGTAGACAGGGTCCTGCAGGTTGAAGTGGTCTCGCCGCAAGTCGAGGGCTGCATTAGTGTATGCGGCGAGCCCATCTACCGTGTCGAGCAGAAGAATCGCGGGCTGCTGGGCAAAGATCATCTCGACTCCCATCTCCAAGACGCGTCGCTGTTGTCATTGTACGTGACGCCCACTGGGCGTGGGACGGGCGTCGCTGCCGAAATCTTTAGGCACCGGTTGACTAGCGATCAGGGCTACGCGGTATACTGAAGATGCCAGCGGGCCCGTGATCTAAAGGGAGCTACGGGCGGCGCGGTGTGGTTAAGGCGCCTGTTCCAGCAGGCGCCTTCTTGCTACTCAGGCGATGGACTCGCCTGTCACTCATTCCGTCACAGCTGCGGTCTCCTCGAGCCGCGCTGCCTCGCCCGCGGCCTCAGGCTCCTTGGGCTCGTCCTCTTCCGGATACATCTTCTTCCGCCTGATGAAGTAGGCGCCACCCAGATAGGCCGTCATGAGGACCCAGGTAACCGGCTCGGTGGCGCAGGTACCGATGTAGCCCCAGACGGGGATGAGGAAGCTCGCGGCGAGAAACTTCATGGCGAGCTCCACGCAACTGGATATCACGGGCGCCGCCTTGTAACCCATGGACTGCATGGCGGTGCGCAGGCACAGAAGAACGCCCAGCACGGCAAAGAACGGCAGGCTGAAGTGGATGGCGAGCGTGCCGCCCTCGATGATGCCCGCGCTCTGCGTGCCGGTGATGAGGCGGACCATAAACTCGCCCACGGCAAAGCCGAGCACGCACGCGATAACGCCCCAGATAATCTCGAGCACAAGGGCTATGCGCAGTCCCTTGCGGATGCGGTCGTAGCGCCGCGCGCCCCAGTTCTGCGAGACAAAGGTAGAGGCGGCGGCCGCGAGCGTGCCCGAGGGCGTCATGAACGCCTCGATGATCTTGCGGGCGGCGGCGTAGGCGGCAATGAGCGTCTCGCCGAGCGCGTTGTTGGCGCGCTGGAAGATGAGCGTGCCCACGTTGACCACGCAGAGCATGAGCGCCATAGCAAAGCCCGAGCTCAAAAGCTCCGGCCAGAGTTTCTGCGAGGCGCGCCAGTCGCCGCGTTCGGGCAGGATCGCCTGATATTTCCGCAGCAGCGTACCGCCGCAGAGCACCGCAGAGAGCGCCTGGGCAAGGACGGTGCCGAGCGCCGTTCCCACCACGCCAAGGCCGAGCACGATGATAAAGAAGAGGTCGAGGGCGATGTTCACGAGGCTCGACACCACGAGCACGTAGAGCGGCGTGCGGCTGTTGCCCACCGCGCGCAGGATGCTCGAGAACATGTTGTAGCCCACCGTGGTGAAGAGCCCCAGGCTCAAGATGAGCATGTAGGCAAAGGACTGTTCAAAGATGCCCTCGGGGATGTTCATGAAGTGGAGCATCGGCGTGAGGAAGACAACCGAGAGCGTTGTGGCAATCACCACAAGAGCGCCGTTTAGGATGAGCATGCCGGCGATGGAGCGGCGCAGGCGCTTCTCGTTATGCGAGCCAAACGCCTGGGTGACGGGGATGGCAAAGCCGTTGTTCATGCTGATGACAAGGCTCATGAGCAGGTTGTAGAGGGCAGACACCGCGCCCACGGCAGAGATGGCGTCGTCGCCGACGAAGTAGCCCATCTCCATGGTGTCAATCATGGTGTACACCTGCTGGAAGAGGTTGCCAATGAGCATGGGTATGGCAAAGGCGATGAGGAGATTTAAGGGGTCGCCGACGGTCATGTCCTGCATGCGTGCGGATGCTTTTTTGGCGGTCTTCATGGGCGAGGTCCTATCTGGCGATGCTCGAGGTGCTGGCTGGCGGGGGAGTGTCCCTTGAGCCTCGTGGCTCCTCGAGTGAGTGATTTGAAGACGGGGTGAGCGGCTCGGTACCTGCGGGACACACTCGCAGACGCGCCGGCGCCGCCTCGATTGTTATACCGCAAACGCCGCGTGAGCGGGGTGTTAAACGACAAAGTCGAAACGACGGTGCCGCGAGCGTGAAACCTTTCGTGGGATTTCCAGCGCCCGCTTCGGCGTTTTAATGGTGAGGTATAGGTTCGGGAGGTGAAGTCGCTCGCAGCGCAGACGGTCTCGTTTCACTTCTGTCGCGCGCCTGTGAAACGTCCAGCTTCCACAATCGACACATTTCTCCTGCTGACCTTGGGTAAGTATGCGATGCTGTTGGCCATCTGCTACTCCTCGCTTTCGGGGAGGCTAGCGATCCAACGTCAGCGGTTTATCCGCGCCGACTCGTCGGTCTCGACGGCGCCCACGCCCGGCAGCCCTGAGCTTATCGATGTCGTTGCCGTAATCGGCGAGAAGCGTGCGGACCGCTTTGACGTTTGTGCGCCCCCGCGAGCTGGATTTCGAAGTCGGCGCGCTCCTCGTCGCCCTTGCGGCGGAGCTTGTACATCTCGGCGCGCAGCCTCTCAGCTTCCTCCGCTGCTTTGGCCGTCTCCGCAATTTCGATGATGCAAGCGTCGCTCTCTGCGAGCGCTGTCTCGTAGTCTGTGCGGGCCTTCCTCTGCTGCATCAACGCTGTCGCCGGCGGACTCCGCGCCCTTGGCGCGGGCCGCCGCCTGTTCGCCTTGCGCCTGCTCGGCCGCGCCATCGTTTCCGTCATCCACGAAAAGGCCCATCTTTCCCCTCGGACGGGCAAGAAGAAGGCCCGCACCCTAACGATGGGTACAGGCTATGGGCGTGTCACAAAGACCGCTACGCAAGATGGTCAGGGTCTAGGGTGTGTGGAAATGACTTTATTACGCTGTAGAACAATACAAGGTTCCAAGATTTGACAACATTGGTTTGAACAACAGATATTGTCGCCACCCCGCTATTCAAAAGATACGTATCAATGGAGCGAGCGCAAAAGCCCAATGAGCTACGCATGCTTGCCGGCTATCGGATGCCAGCCCAATTCATTTAGCTTATCCAAGATAAGTTGGGCAACTTGCGCAATAAGCGGAACGACAACAGAGTTGCCGAACTCCTTATAGGCTTGGGTATCAGAAACAACAATCCGATAACTGTCTGGAAAGCCCTGGAGACGAGCACATTCCCTAGGGGTAAGTCTACGAGGATTATTTCCTTCACCACGAGAAATGAGTATTTCGGACCCATCCTTATAGTATCTTGCCGACAATGTGCGGGAGCTCCCGTTGAGATCGGGCATCCCGAAGCCAAACCCATTCCCCTTGGCCTTGTGCTTGGCAGCATACGCTTGAAGATAGCCCCATAGATGATTGGTCAAAATGTATCGTTCGGGAACATCTTGATCGAGAATGTCATTTAAGGTTGGACGCTTTTTCGGAAGCTTGATATCAAACCTAAAATCAATTGATGCTGGGAAACGCTTTCTATCAAAGCCGACGATGATAATTCTCTCCCTATGCTGAGGAACAAGACCATCGCCATCTAGGACCTGAGAGAAAACTTCGTAGCCTAGTTCCCTGAGCGTGTTCTCGATGATTCTCCATGTATTTCCGTGGTCATGGCTCTTCAGGTTCTTGACGTTTTCTAGCATAAAGGCAGGAGGGCGCTTCTCCTTGAGGATACGGGCAACATCGAAGAACAGCGTTCCCTGAGTTTTGTCCAAGAACCCGGTCGCACGGCCGAGGCTGTTCTTTTTTGATACTCCGGCAATAGAGAATGGCTGACAGGGGAAGCCGGCAACCAGAATATCGTGATCCGGAATGCTCTTCTCATCAACTTCGGTGATGTCGCCGTCAGGCTCTATGCCAAAGTTTTGCTTGTATTGGAGCTTCGCCCAGCGATCCCACTCACTGCTATATACGCATTTCCCTCCAACCTGAGAGAACGCAAGGCGCATTCCACCTATGCCGGCAAATAAATCGATGAAGGAAAAAGCGTAGCTCTCTCCATCAGCCTGCTCAAATGGCGCTTGGTTTTCAACTTGGCATATGAGGTGCTCCATTGCGTGTAGATATGGATCCTTGGGGAGGTGTTCGCCGGCTTCCCATCTGCGTATCGTCCTCTCGGCACCGCGTCCCATACGTAGTAGCTGGGCAAGCTGGCGCTGCGTGAGACCAAGATCTTGCCTTTTTGTCTTAACAAGGGTTCGAAATGAATCACGACGGTTTTTGGTATTTCGACTTTTCACAGCATGGACGTCAGCACGGTGAATGTCTTTAATGAGCGATTCAATAGCAAAACGGTACGTCTCATCAGGAAGCGTGTCGCCGTTCTCCCAGCGTCTCAGAGTGCGCTCGCCATTGGCAGAGAACCAAAGTGCGCTAGCGAATTGCTTCTGAGTCAGGCCAAGCTCAGCGCGCTTGGAGTAAACGAGTTCACTGAACAGCATATCCCCTCACCTAGGTAAATTCGCGGACATGATGTCCGCTTCCCGAAATAGTAGGATATATCTATGTCACCGATTTCGGCAAGAAGCTATTTATTTTGCTGATTGCTGCCCAAGATGTTCGAAAGCATATTGGGGTCCATCGGCGGATCAACCCTATGAAGCATCGCATGGCAGTTGGGGCAAACTGGAATAAGATCCTTGACAGGATCAATGATATAGTTCGGCCCAATCTTTGAAACGGGAACGATATGATGAACGTGGATGAACCCTTTCCCTAATTCGCCGTAGCTCTCTTCAAAATCAAATCCGCAGATTGCACAGCGACAGCCCTTGGCTTCGATGCAGAGCTTTCTGTTCCTCTCGTCTCGTTCATATTTGTTGACGAGCGAGCGCTGACGTTCCCCTTCCGTATAACCAAGAACTTCAAACTCGATGTCCAAGAGGTCAAAAAACGGGATGAATGCCTTGTGCAACCAGTCAAAACTATATTCAACCAATGCGTCAAAGCCATCAAGGGTCGGTACGGGCCAGACCACAGCATCGAAGAGAAGGCTGGGCCAAGGATTCGGCCAGTCGGTTATAGGAGTCTCGCAGAGATCAACCTTACCGACCATAAAGCGGAGGTCATGCACATCATCCAGCAGCTTGAGGATGTCTTCGGAGCAGCGCATCCGGTGTTTTAGATCGGCTCCGGCCATGGTTTCAAAGAATGGAGCACTGGCTGCCTCCGGTATAGCACGGATGCCAAGTCGAATTGTGTTATGAAAGGAGCACTCCATCCACATACGATCTCGAGCGGGCGACGATGGTCGCGCGGCAATGGAGACGCCCTCATCGGTACGGCGGATTCTCGCGTCGAACTCGACTCGAAAAGCGTCGTAAAGATATTCGGAAAGTTTTATCTCAAGCGGTGAGGGCATTTTTATGCCTCGGGGTCTTCATAGGGAACGTCGGGATCTGGCAGATCCGCTATGAGCTTGCTGAGATTCCTCGAAGTGCCCAAGCGCATATCTTCGAAGAATTCCTTCGAATCCTGGGTAAAGGAGCCTAGCTCAGCCTCTGCAAGCGACCAAAAGAGAGCGTCGAGGCCGGTGATGGAGGTTGGCCTGCTGAGTAGCGGATAGTAGACCTTCTGGTAATAGGGATGGCTCATGTTGAGCTCGACCGCGTGTTTGCCATCGGCAATGACCGGATTCCAGAGAGCGTTGTACTCAATAGATTCGACGGGAATTACCCTCATCGCCCCATCTTCACTGCTTCTGATTTTAATTCGTGTTACGACAGAGCCGTTCTTGTTATCAACCCTGACTTGATTGCTGGGCTCATCAAGAATCGTCGTCTTGGAAGACTCCGCGTGAGAAGCTTTGCTCTCAATCGTCTTGTTGGCTGCGTCATGCGGCGCCTTGCCCGTCTTGTTCACGGCGGCAATGGTCCCCTGCCTATAGCGCTGCTCCGCCTGACGACGAGGGGCGGGAAGGAATTCCTTTTGGAGGGCGTCATAGATTGACTGGTCAAAGAGGATTCTGGACTTCTTGATGTCGACGTTCAGGTAGTCGTCCGCAAGATGATTGAATGAGACTTCAACTCTGAGCAGCGAAAAGTGGGGCTCGTTCTTGAACATGCCCATCCAGTTGCCGAAGTAGATAAGGCGGTTTTCACGATAGACGTAAAACCCTTGGGTGTCATTGCCGAGCCTAGACCTTGCCGCTGCCTCTTTCGTCGAGAACTCATCTTTCCTGGGGAGTAGATATGCCTTGACATCTAAAGAGGCGGGCGTCCCTTCGATTTCGAGGATGCTATTTTGGAGGAGTGCGGTCTTGTTTTCATCGGTACAGAAGGGATCGAAAGGCTTCACCTCTTCGTCATTCAGCCAAATTCTGACGTTCTGTACGTCGCTGAACCTTCGATCCAAGAAGCGCTGATAGACCAGCTCGATATGATCACGTAGGTCAGATATGAACCTATCAAGTGCTTTACGTGCATACGTGGGGGAGCTGTATGAGCGTCTGAAGAGACGATCGATGTTTTCCCAAATCACGACTGTGCCGGAGGCACCTTTTGCTGCCTGGTCCAGCAGATCGAGGTCATCGTCGGTAGTCTCAGGAACCAGAAGTGACCAGTCGTTCATCTTACTGATGAAATCTAAGTCCCAGCAGACCTTAAGCGCATCGGTGCCTGCAGCTGGACGTGAGACGACGGAAAGCTTCTTGCAGAATGCGGTGGAGGCAGTCTTGAGGCCGAGGCCGAACTTACCGAGACTCTTGGCGTCGGGACGCTTATCAGAACCGTACTTCATGGCATTCTTCAGGCCGTCGTAATCCATGCCAATCCCGTTGTCGGCAATCGTGACAGTGACGTTCATATTAGGATCCGCTTCTACGCGGACGTATATCTCGCTAGCATCTGCAGCAATTGAGTTGTCTATGATATCTGAGACAGCAGTATTGAAATCGTAACCAGTGTCCCTGAGGCCGTCCATGATTCGTGCAGGATCGGGCGGGTTGGAAATGGTCTTGGCTGATGAATCGAGCTCCGACATGGTGCTTCTCCTATCGTTGTTCACATCTCAACAATCTTCCAAGAGTTCGCAGGGCTGATAGAAACGTGCATCCTGCCAATTGAATCAATAGAAAGATTGCTGACAAATTTCCTCTGATGTTCCAGTTCAACGCTGTAGCAATCGTTCTCATCACGTCTGAAGACAAGCTTGTCTCCAGGCTCTGCTCCGCACTCTCGCAGAAACCTTGTCATTCCGGTCAGACGGTATTCGTTTCTCGTTCCTGAGGGGTCGAAGAACTTATTGTTGTAGTAGATAAACGTGAAGGTCCATCGTGCGCCACAGCTATCAACAAAAGGAATCCTCGTTCTAGGGTTCTTGGTGCCGCTGCTCAACTCCGGGAAAAACGAAAGGATCTCGGTCTTTCTTGGAACCAATATGCCCGCCTGATGGCTGCCGCTGCTACCGGTGTCGTTTGGGCTCAGAACTTTGGCGATTGATCTGGGACGACTTGTCATTGCTCTTGGCCCCTTATGGGGGAGAGGGAGAGCGCGCGGATGATGGCCTCACGATCCACCCTATCCCCGTCTGTACCAACGACAGCTTTACCGGCCATTTCTCGTTTGAAATCCATCCGCTCCTTTATTAACTCTTCGACTGTTCCTGAGTAGAAGAGTCGATACACCATAACGGGCCTTTCTTGACCGCGTCGATATGCGCGTGCTGTAGCTTGATCCTCTTTCGCCGGATTCCATTCAAGATTGTAATGAATGACATTACAGGCAGCAGTGATATTCAGGCCAGTACCGGCGGCTGCGGGATTTAGAACAAGGACGGAGGGCTGCTCTTGGGTGGAGAACTCGTCAACAACCGACTGTCTCAATTTCGGGTCAGTTGAGCCGTCGATTTCGAAGACGCCCACGCCGAAGCGAGAGGGAAGATCACGGCTTAAAATTGCGAACATTTTCCGATAAGAAGTGAACACAAGAGCCTTCTCGCCACGCAAAAAAATCTCTTCGAGGAGCGTGCAGAGATAATCATATTTCGAGGAGACAGAGCCTGGGTCGGCCGACAGAGCCTTCCCTGTGGCACCAAGCGAATCGTCTAGAACAAAGGGATGAGTGCAGAACATCCTGAGCCGAGTAAGCGAAGCAAGAGTCGCGCCGGCTTCTCCGATCTCCTTGACAGCCAACCGCCTGATCTCTTCGTAAGTCTCCGCCTCGGAATCCAGCAGCGTGAGCGGCACATTGATAATCGTTTTCTTTGGCAAATCGTTGGCAACCTCAGAGACGGTGCGCCGAAGGATAAACGGCGATATGCTTCCCTCGAGCTTCGCAGCCCCTTCCAAATTGTCGGGGTATTCAGCGGCGAATCCATCGCGATCACCCAGAAGGGGCGGTTCTACGAAGTTAAACAAAGACCAAACATCTAGGACGTGATTTTCGAAGGGGGTTCCGGATACCGCAATGCCGAACGCCCTGGGAATCCTTTTTATCGAAATGCTGCGCCGAGAGTCGGGGTTTTTAATCGCCTGCGCCTCATCTAGGACTAATACGTCCCAATTGCCCATGGCAAGCATGCCCAAATCGCTGATGGCGGTACCGTAAGACATGACCACCACATCATGGGTTTCGAGCGTCTTAACCCATCCGGGCCTGTCTGAGCCATGATGGATAAAAACATCTAGTGTTGGCGCAAATCGCGTAAGTTCGCGTCGCCAGTTTTCCAGCAATGAAACAGGCGCAATGACTAAAGAGGTCTGACGTCCCTCATCATGTCTCGCGAGCAGTAGGGTGATTACCTGAAGGGTTTTGCCCAAGCCCATTTCATCGCCCAGCACGCAGCCATCGGCTTGTTCGGCCATGAATCTAAGCCACCTGTATCCCGTAAGCTGATAGGGATACAGCTTGGCATTGAGAAGCGGCGGAACGGCCAAATCGGAAAAGGAGGAGCTGCGCTTGGCGACGTCAACAAGGTCGTCGTTGATGGGAACGCATTTCCCCGCATGGTCCATCGTGACGAGACGAAGGTATTGCACGAGGGAGATGGGGCCAAAACAATTTACCCCCACATCTGCGAGTGTCTCGTTCAAACGAGCGATGTCATCATTGATAAAGTACCAAACGCCATCTGCGACAACATGGTCAGGAAGTGGGATTGGGAGCTCGCCGAGTGGTACAGGTTTCCCAAGCTTGGAAGCCTTTGGAAGGAGGCTGAACTTTCCATCGTGAAACGAGGCGCTAAAGGAAAGAGAAAGTCCTCGTTTAGAGAAGCGAAGTCCGGGAAGATCGCCGCGCGGGTCGGGAGCATCTTGGGCGGTGCCAGAGCCGACACCCATTGCGTTATAAACAAACGACGATGTGACGCGCCGAATAGAGCCAGTGTCGGCAACTAGGACTAGCTCGTTGCCGCTAATCTCCCAACGTGCCATGGATCCTCCTGTCTTGTTTAAAAACAATTATCTCACAGAAGGACGAGGCGGCCGCAATGTTTGCAAACTAAAACAGTTCGTTAGGGTTTGAGCCACTGGCTAGGTTGCCGTCGAAAACAAGCGGGCTGTAGGGTATCCAGAACGAGAAGAACCGTCGGGATGCCTCCCGCCTCCGCCCGCGTCATGCTTTCGCGCACGGGACAGTGCGCTGTCCTCTGCCGCCGGAGGTTTCCGATGCCGTCCGTCCAATTATCGTTGAGATACGCGAAAAGCTGCTCTAGTATGTTCTCGTCGGCGATGTTCGGCACGTGTTTGGGCATGACGTGCGCAACCTCCTCACCGGGGCAGTTCGGCGTTGGTCCGAAAAAGCGATGGTCCTGAACAGTGGCCATGTGACCATCTCCCCGAATACTTGTCGCCGGATGAATGACGTCGCCGAACCAGAGCCCTTCAATCTCGTATTCAGAATCCCCAATCCACGCGTTTCTGAGTGTATGAGATCGAGGAAGGGACCGTAGCGTACAATCTTTGTTCGCGCCCTTGTTGATATAGTGCACCGCTGTTCGGCAGCGGTCGATGTGCTCCTTTTTTGGTTCGCTTACCGCGTGCCGGAACTGACGGATCTCAAAATCGTAGGGCCGTCGTACGGAATCATGTCGCAGTTTCCGTCGCTGGGTTCGACGGGGCGCTAAGCTCAGGGCAGTCGCGCAAGTAGTCGATGCAATCGCAGATGCCGGTGAAACCACGGGTGTGGTCGTCGCTGGTCGCCCCTCGAGGTGGCACTTCATTGCGCATCTCCTCGGGTGGGTCTCGTCCTTGAACCTGGCCCTGCCGCCGCAGATCACCGCGAGGCCTCCCGCTCAGTCGCCCGCGAGCATCGTAAACGCGACATCAGTTTCCGGGCATCCGAGGTAAGTGCACTAGTGGAGCTTCTGTCAGTTGGGCCAAGGGTCGGTCTTTATTATCTAGCGCTTGTCAAAGTCGATTCGCCCGAAGTGCTGACTCACATTCGCCTTCGTCGCGTCTTGCGACGCATCAAGCTCGGTGCCTATTTCTGTCTTCAAGCTCGTCGTTCGAAACGATTTTTTCAATCAGATTCTTGATTATCTCCTCAGGATTAGTCTCAAACTCTCTTTCGGGACAGGTGTCGGACATGGCGCAATGCCGAAAAACCCCATCGACGTCTCGCCATACAAGCCAAGACATTTCGGTTCCGAGGGTACAATCAGGACGGCGCTCGTTAGCCAAAATGTTGGTACCCCGGTGTACTGTGACATACCAGACGAGGGTTTTGTTCTCATTCTTTATTGCGGTGAGCATTATGTCCCTGTTTACAACGAGCGCTTGGTACTCCTGCCGGTATGGCTCCCCATACCGAATATCCTCAAAAACAACGTTCCCGTTCCTGTCGAAATAACGAGCGCCATCTGTTCGGATAACGTTTGTCAACCGACGTGCAAAAGCAGATGGATAATAATAGTGGTAATCCCCCACATCAGTTAGCGAGTCGACGCCGCTCCCGGAGAGGGGGAGAGCATCAATGTGAACATCAGCCAGCTTTTCAACCTGACTCGGCTCGTCATACTCAACAACCCACGGCGCCGAGAGCTGTTCAACTGGAGATATGTAGCAAACAGAATCAGAGCACTCGATGCCGACCGCGAAGCCCGAAGCATTGTCATATCCATTCAGGGCGACCGTGCAATCACGTCCTAGGCATGCCAAGCTGTTTGAATCGGCTGCACCGCAGTAAGCCCATACACGAGACTCTTTGCCTCCAAGTCCCCAATCGGAGGCATAAAGGGCTAGGGCAAGCGTATTGTCTCCAATAGAGTGAAGGCTATTGTCAGGCATGTATTCAAGAAGCACTGTCGCCGAGTCAGCACTTACATTGTTTACCCATCTCGTCAATTCGATTTCTGAGCAAAGGTGGTCATCGTTTCTACATGAGAAGGGGTCAGGAAAAGTAGGCAAAAGCTCCTGCCGTTTGCGCATCAAACCAGCGACCGTTGCTTCAAGAAGGGGACTGTCGAATGCGAGAAGCGCACCGTAGTCACTGATCATACCGTCTTCCGTTCGCCACGGCTGACGGGACCATTCATTAGGTGGAACGGATATTCTGTCAGCAAGGTAGCCACATATTTCGTTTCGAGCGCACCATACATATTTCTCCGCAACAGTCATTACTGTGCTGCGGGAGCCGTGAGTTGCATGATTAAATGAACGGCGAATTCTCCAATCGATTCCGCCGGAACGATAACCGTGCTCCCCGACCTCACCTGCAAACATCTCAGGGCAATAGCCGTGATCAAGGAGGTATTGATAGGCAGCGCCAATAACCCAGCCTTCGAAGTCAAGAGCTGGAGCACGCGCCAAAACTGCCGACTGCTCGATAAGACCATTGATGGCGTCTCCATAGCCGTGTTCGTCGGCATAATGTCGGTGGAGCGCGAAGGCGCGCTCAAGTTCGTCTACAAGGACATATCGGGCCAGATCGTAATCAATCGGTCCATATCCGCACGCTCTTTTCGCACCACAGGCATCGGCAAAAACGGGCAGGACACCTTTTTTTGCCGAGCAGTGGTAAGGAGGTTTGCAGGCAGCCAGCGCCAAGCCGCCGAGAAGTCCATCCGCAAAACAGTGTTCGACAATCAGCCGACTGTAGAACCTTACCGCTGCATTACGGTTGCCGGCCTTGTCAGGCTCAGCAAAAACGGAGGCCAGAACCATCTCACCAAGTTTCTTTTCAATCTCCGCTGACGCGGCACCTTGACATACGACCTCTTCAGCTATTGCAAATAGGTCTTCGCGAATTTGAGGGTCGTTGCAGTTGCCAAAATGATTGAAGAGTTTGAAAAACTCTGTCGGGTTGTTTAAGCTCCACTTCACAAGTTCGTTTCGGCAACGGCAGCGTTTAAGGTTACTTACGGAGGAAAGGCACCATGCAAGCAGAAGGGGCATCTGATTCCATTGGTCTGTCTTATGCAGCCTCGGAAGGTCTTCGACTAAGCGTTGCTCCTCGTACAGTGCGAATCTCGGGTCACCGTCATACTTTCTAGGAATTGACCATACGGCATCGCGCTCGGAAGGGCTCTCGAAAGATTGAAGAAAAATGTCAAGGAGCGGTGGTCCAAGAGGATGGTCCTTGACGCGCGCTACCGCTACAACGACGTTGTTAACTATGTCAAAGAGGTCTTTCTGGCAAATTGCCATCTTTTCAAGGATGTGGCATCGAAACTTTGCTGTCGCATTCCGATGACAGAATGCGAGTGAGTGCAGCGAAAGAGACCGAGCATCGTCCTTTCCCATACACTCGACAAGCTCTTTGCATTCAATTGGAAGGATGCCCTTTTTCTCGATAAGAATAATGCTGTACATAAGAGCGGTATCAGAATGATTGCGCAGAAGTTCGCTTGCCTTGGAGTTCCCTTGATCCAGAATTACAGCCATGAAATAATCCCACACGGGGCGAGATCCAGCGCGATAGCTCCATCTACTTATTCGTAGGGGATTGTCAGGCAATAGTCTTCGCTCGATGAGAATCCCGTGATTGTTTAAAAGTTCAATAATCTGCTGCGAATCTGTCTTCACCTCAAGGCTGTCCAACAGGCGAATGAGATCATCCCTGTCGATGCTCACATCTGCTTCCAGAAAGTGTTCAGCCAAATGTATCAAGGCTTTTCTCAGAGGCTGTGCATGTATGCTGATGCTCTGGTCGTAGCGAGTGGCATACTCGTTTTCGAGGGTCATCACATAGCCCTCAATGAGAGCGGTAATGTTGGTTTCGATGCCTTCGGCTAACCGTCTACCCTTATGCGCGTTGCAGAACAGCTTCAGTTCCATAGGGGTTCGCAGCATCCACCTATAGTTTTCATTGCCGTTAACTTCAATGCCGTAATAGGTCATATAACGGTCAAATAGTTCGGAGGCGGAAACGTCCCCTTGGTCATCGATGTAGTAATTACATAACTCTGGATCTTTTTGAATAATGGGGTCAATTCCATTTGGTCGAGTGGAATAGGAGAATTTGATTCTGGGAAATTGTTCAGAGATGGCTTCGGCTTCGTGCATCCTATCTGTCCATCTAGATATAGGAGGCTTTTCGTCAAGGCCGTCGACAAGCACCGCGACTTTCGCTCGGATGGAAATCCCATCTGAGCGAAAGTCGCGAGTCGCTGCAAAAGAACTCAGCGCATGCCATAAGGAGATATCATCCCAGCCGCCATCGAGTTGAAGGGTTTTTACAATAGCGTCGCGCCAGCTATCGCAATCTTCAAAATCGACAGCAGCAATCAAGATGGGAACATGGACACCGTCTCCCAGAAAATCTTTTGCCTTGCTCGCAAATCCGCAAGTCTTACCAGTCCCAGGGTCTCCAATAACAAGGCTGCGCGAACTGCCGAAAGCTGTCTTCATTGCATTGGCCATACCCCACTCGCTTGGAAGGTTTTCGAATTGCTCGACAAGCTTAAGAAGGGCGTTTACATGACCATGAAAATCGCTTCGTTGTTTCAAATCCTTTAGCTGCCATTGCAAGCTTTCAATTGCGGTATAATCGATGGGAAACGCTTCGGTATCAACAAGCCCATCCGGCTCATCGGCAACTATTGTTCGCCTAAGAGCAAGGGCTTTAGAATAGTCCGCGAGTGTAAGAAGGCTTTTTTCTGCTGCTCCCGTCAAATCTTCAAGTTCGTCGGGCAGACGGTGTTTCATGGCGACGAGCGACTCCGTTGCAACACTGAGGCTGTGCAGTAGACTGATGCGGGTGTCGATCTCTTTAATCATTTCTATGCGGCTTGAATAGGTGCCGTAAAAAACATCTAGAAAGTCGGACATGCCCCCGTCTTCGATAATCGACGGAATGTATCGGGAGCTCAGCCGCTTGATTGAGGTATCGAGACTGTGCTCGATAGACCGGGGATTGATCGCGGTGTGCTCAAACCAAAATCTCCAGCTTCCCGAGTTCTCAGGCGATTTCAAAAGAGAGAGCAGCTGATGCTCGTCCCATAAATCAATTTGGAGGCTAGGATACTCTTCGAGTGTTCGGGATACGAAGTCGGACCACTCGTTGTCTTCTCCCTTGGAAACGCCACCTTTCTTTACTCGTTTCATAGAGGTTAGATTGTGTGGCAAGCAGACAATATAACGCGTCATGGACGGGCGTAATTCTAATGCCGCCTTAATAGAGTCCTTAATTTGAGAGTATTGGGTGGTGTTTAGGGTTTTGAGAAACCACTTTGCCTGCAGCCCAACCCAAGTATTGGCCCTTGGGTTGTACCAATATGCCTCGACGCCGCCATCGCCGCCTGAGCCTCTGACGTTGCTATAACGCCATGCTCCATCAAAACCCATTTCGGTTTTTCCCCACGTCTCAAAGAGCTGGCAGCACATCTCCTCAAAAGCACTCTGCTTTCCAAGGCCCTGGTCATTGAACTTTTCAAAGATGCTCATAGCAAGCCCTGTCTCTTTCCCGACGTCATCAGGTTGACGTGCTCGCAGTTGAAATCTCGCGTCTTCTGCATGAGCCCGTATTTGTCAAACAGCTACTTATCACGCGCTTATTTATTGGAAGTAAGAATATCTACTCGAACGGCTTAATTGTCCTGAACATGTTGCCTGAGGTCATGCTCATGCGGTTCTCGAACTGAAGGATGGTTTCCATCGGCTCTACGTGGGAGTAGTTCATTGAGGCAAGCTTATCGCGCTCGAAATTAACCGACACGATGTAGTCGTCGTTGATGTCGCCCGCTCTGTTCCTCCTCTGGGTGTAGCCCGAGATTACGACATGCTCGACTGCGGGGCTCGCGGAAAACATCGTAGCCGCAATGAATACCAAGAGACCGAGCACGCAGCGGACGTACTCCTCTTTGAGCTGCTTCTGCGTTTTATTTTTCTCCCGATATTTCCCCGAGGTAAGCTGAGACGTAGTTGTCGTGGGAAGGTCTTCTATCTCGGGCAGGTCGAGGTCGATCATGAGCGTGCCGGAGTCTTTGCGGTAATCAAAGGTAACATCGATCTGGACGGGTAGCTCGCAGGATTCAAGCCAGCCAGAGACCCAGTTCTCGACATAAGTCTCGTCACCAGCAAGAGCACCTTCCAAACGTCGCTTCTCTTCCTTGAATTCCTCCTCAAACCGAGTGTTCTCGTGCCTCTCGGCTTCGTCCTGTCCAAGGTCGAAAGCCCTCTTCTTGCTCTCCCACGCGGATATCTCTATGGCGAGCTCCTTAGCGAGCCTCTCGTCCACCCACTCGCTCATGAGCCGCTTCTTCTTCCACGGCAGGAAGGCTGAGACGGAGCGTTCCGCTTCGCTTTCAAGCCGCTCCTTCACTTCTTGTTCCGAAGGCGCCCGTTCTTCGTACTCCTCGCGTACGTATCTCTTGGGCTTAAGACTTGCAAGCGCGCTCTCGTATTCCAGACGGGAGGGAATCGCTGGTGCGTGCTCGTGGATGGTCAGGAACGCTTCAGTTTCTTCCTTCAGCCTCGCCGCATTATCCCTCGATCTCTCGAGTGCTGCGGCTTCATATGCATCCTTGTTCTCGCGGTATGTCGGATGTCTCTTGAGGAGTGCAATGAGCTGTTTGTCCTCGATGATTGCTCCATCATCGTCGACAAAGGCAATTTCGCCAGTGTCAGATATCGCCACGCTGAATTCAAAGTGATCCTGCCCAACATACTTTGCAATATCTTGGATTGCCTTCTGGGCGGCAGCCTGACTCTTGCTCGGACCTGCCTGGGAGGTTCTCGCGCTCGACCGGCTTCCGCCGCCAACCTTCGTACTGTAGGAGATTCCCGTGCCTGGGATACCGGCGGTCGCCCTGACCCCGCGCTTTCCGACCGAAGTTGTAAAGCCGTGGCCACCGAAGGATGCGCTTACCCCCGACTTCGAGACATTTAGTCGGACTCCCTTGGCAATACGGACAGACTTTCTGAAACGAATTCCCATGGCATCCCCCTAGAGAGTTCGGCTATGTGCTTCTTTTCCAATTGTAGTCTCTCGTAATATGCAAGGGCTTGGTGTAGTTCGCGGAAAAGCTCATGTTTTATCGGTGGGGGGTCATCGTCTCATTGTTGAGAGACATGAACCGGAAGGATTCCTTCCTGTCGCGGCATCATCTATCGTGACAAACGTCTTCAGGCTGATCCGTTCTCTCTTGAGGCAATGCCACTGTCATCGAGCCACTGCTTGATTTGGCTGGAATTGCCCAAGAAGAGAATGCCCTCATCGTCTTTGACAACGGTGATTGTCTGCTCGGTGTCAGGTGTTTCATCAGCCATGCCGGACTCTCCTAACGATTTGGCTATTTGTGGCCGTTTGTAGCCAAAAGGTGCGCGTAGATATCGTCCTGAAGTTTGGCGACGCGTGATTGCAGGTCTTTGATTTTCTCCCGCTTGCTCTTGCCCTTGGCGGTTTTCACCAGCGCCAGGGCGAGTCTCAGCGTCGAGAGGGTCCGTTGCCATTCGTTGATAAGTGAGGTGCTTGGCACAATTTGGAGCCCTGAGGCGAGTAATCCTTCTATGGCATCGAGCTGCGCTTCAATGCGCGCGATAGGGCTGAGCGCTTTGGAGGGGTGGATGCTGCGAAAGAATTCGAGCACGCGATCGTCTTTGTTGAGGTGTTCCCACACCGCGATGAGGTTCTCGGGGTTGAGGAAGGTGCTGGCGACCCGCCAGACGGCGGCGGGAACCTTGAGAGGGCGTTTTGCCGGCATGCTCGAGCTCCTTTACAACGAACTGTGCTCCTCCCAGTATAAGGGCCGGTCTATTTGGTGAGCGGCTGGTGTTGAGGGGAAATCGTCGCATCTGAGCGCGAGTCAAGCGCGCTGTGCTCCTATCCGCGTTGATTATCCCCTTTGCTATCTCCTACGTTAGCTTCGGATGCCTCGCCATGCGCATCATCCTCTCGTGGAAGGCGATGGAGCCCCTCACGGTGGATTTGTGCGTTGCGTCACAAATCGCGGGTACAATGTGGACGTCTAGGCTTCTCTGCTCGCACCCCTTGAGGCGCTTGGAATGAGAGGCTGCGGGGCGCCTTCTACCGCCCATAGGTGGTTGCAGGCGCCCCACTTTCCGAATCCAAAGGCAGCCTTTCGCAGGTTGGAGGCAGATATGCCCGTTCAACAAATCGCATTCGATATCCCGCCCCATATTGCCTCGAAGCTGCTCACGGGTGAGTACATCCAGTGGGGTGGCATCGTTCGCGACCAAGCGGGGAGGATCGTCAAGCACCTAAAGCCGGTGCAGATCGAACAGGCCGGCGAACAGGCAATGAACGTTGCGAAGGCGGTCAAGAACATCGCTCGCAACAATAAGAACGCCGTCATCGTCGTCGGCGTTGCCGTCGCAGCTGCGGCCATTGCGGGAGGAGCGGCTGTATACCAGCACATCAGGAAGGGCAAGCAGAACGCCGTAACGTTCTCTGAGCTCAACGAGGCGCTCGCTGGATACATGTCCGCAATCGACGAGGGCACCCTCGACGTGGAGAAGCTGGACAGGGCGATCACCGCCATCGACGCTGTCATCGAGAGAATCGGTGGAGAGGGGGCGAGGGTCGAGATTGAGGGCGAGACGTTCGCGAACCTCGCTCGCGTGATTCGCGACTACACCGAGCGCTTGCACGAGGCCAATTCCAGCTCCTTCGACGGCAAGGTAGTCGAGATGCCGCGAGCGAACGACGGCACGCTCGAAAACCTACGCGACTACCTGAGAGCTCAACGCTCTGTGTTCGAGCTCGCCGCATAAAACTCAGAAAGGCCCCTTATTCGCGGGCATTTCTCTCGTCCGATATTCTGTTTCTAGTGGAATTCGGCCCTACCGTTTCCGTTGCCCCTTCAGCCCAGACCTCTTGCACAGCCGCTGGCTGCGTTGCCGCATCATCCATGAGGCGTCCTAAGCCCATGCTTACCGTCGAGCAGCAGATAGCCCACATGAAGTCAAAGGGCATCACCTTCGATCTGGTCTCCGAGGAGGATGCCGTTGCTCATCTGCGTACCAAGTGCCAGTTCTTCCGTATCTACGCCTACCGTAAGCTCTTTCCCCAAACACGTCGGCGGCCCGCATGACGGGAAGTACGTGAAACTCGACTTCGGTCATCTCAAGATTCTATCGAATCTCGATCGCCGGCTGTGCGACATCCTGCTCGCCATGACTCTTGACATCGAACACTTCGCAAAGGTCCGCCTACTTTCGGCTGCTGAGGACCACGGCGAGGACGGTTACGCCATCATGCGCGCGTACCACGCAAGCCTTCCCAAAAACGACCGCTCCCGCATTGAGGGGGAGCTCAAGAAGAGGAGAAACGACCCCTACGCCGGTGGCGTTGTGAGAAAGTACTTTGGCGACATGCCAATTTGGGCGTTCAGCGAGGTGGTGCCGTTCGGCATCTTCGCCGATCTTGTGAGGTTCTGCGCTGCCGGGTGGGGCGACAAAGGCCTGAGGGACGTCCACTATCAGCTCAAGAATTCGAGGCAAATTCGCAACGCCGGGGCACACGGAGCATGCATTCTCAACGATATCGCAAGTCCCTCGCCCTCAAAGCGCCCGCCCGCTGTTCTTGTGAACGCCATGAACGCGCTCGGAATCCCTAAGCGCCTGCGGTCGAAGTGGCTCCGCAGCCGCCGGATGGTCCAGATATGCAGCCTGCTATATCTCTTCTCGCAGATCGTTCCCAAGGGGGAGGTCCGTTCAGATCGCGAAGCCGCGCTCATGGAGTTGCTTGCAGTGGCCAACGCATGCGGGCTACCGCCCGAGAACCCGAGCATGGCGGCGCTTCTTTTCCTGAAGCGCTTGACCTCATCGCTCGGTCTGCTAGACTAAATCGCACGTTGCAAAGCCTTCGGGCTTATCGGGGCGGGACTGCGCGAGCGGTTCTGCCCCGTTTTCGTCTCCATCCAGTTTTTTCGATATGGCCTTAAGCGGTCCAGCTGTCATCAATGAGGATGATGTCGTCGCGGTTGCGCGCTGCATCGCGTAGTCGGCCAGTGAAGCCGCTTATGCTAAAGATAGCAAGCGTGTTGTCCAAGTGCGCCGCCTCGGGGACGGAAGCGACCTTTTCCTCAAGCTCGCGCAGCACGTTCTCGCCCACGGGGTTTTTCCAGAACTTGCATTCGCCCCAAATCGCACGCCGGTCAGTGTTGCTCACCGCGCAGGCGTCGATTTCGTGCGAGCCGCTCCACCAGCGGCCGACGCGTTCGGGAATGAAGGGGAGAGGCACCTCGTCGGCAAGGTCCCACAGGCGCTCTTGACACACGGTCTCATACACGCGCGCCACGTGGGCGTCGACGAAGTTCTGCCTAATGCGCCGTTCCACCGCCTCCACGCGCCCTGTTTCCAGATAGCTCAGATTGGGGGGCACAAAGGTAAACCAAAACGCGATGAAGTTGTCACAAATCTTGTAGAGCGAGCGCTTGCTCTTCTCGGGGTTGCGCTCGGTCACGGGCGTCTCGCGCGCGAGTATATCGAGATTGATAAGGGTCTTAAGATACTTCGAGATACTCGTCTGCTTCATGCCAAAGCGTGACGCGATTTCACCCGGTCGCTCAGCGCCGCCAGCAATGACGCGCATGAGTGCATAATAGCTACCGATGTCTTTGACCTCGTTTTGCAAGAGAAACGTAGGCTCGCCGTAGAGAAAGCTGTCCTTTTTGAGGACGTTCTCGGTGATGGCCCGATAGATATCGGGCTGGTCCTCAAAGAGCTCGATGTACTTGGGCACGCCGCCTGTAACGGCATAGCGCTCCACCATCTCACGCATGGAGTAGCCGGGGAAGAACTCGTGGTAATGCTCAAAGGGAATCTGTTGCAGACGGATCTGCGCGGTGCGCCTGCCATAGAGAGGGCTATCCTCTGTGAGCACTTGATCGCGCATAAGCGAGATGAGTGAGCCGCAGAGGATGAGCATCACGTTGGCATCTTTAAGGATGGTGTCCCAGACGCGCTGGAAGATCGAGGGGTAAGCGGGATTGGCTTTTCCCAAGTATTGGAACTCGTCTATAACGATTACCGTCCGCTCTCGGTCTGCGGTGCAAACACGTGCGAGCTCGCGGAACAGGTCCTCCCATCGCTCGATGCGCGCGTTTCTGAGCAGGTCGTTATCGAGGAAGTCCGCCAAGATGCCTTGGAAGCTCTGGAGATTCTGCAGCTCGGGTTCTTGGGTAGCGAGATAGTAGAGGGCGCGCTTGTTCTGAATGAATTGGTTGATGAGCGCGGTTTTGCCCACGCGGCGACGCCCGTAGATGACCACAAACGACGAGCCGGTGCGCGCATATTCGCGTTCCAAGGTTTCGAGTTCTGCTTGCCGGTCGATGAATGTATCCATGGCGTCACCCCATGCATGCGTAGTGATGCTGACAATCAAGATTATTCTAACAAGAATTATTCTGTTTGGAATAATCTTTGCCAGGCATTGCGAGGCTTGCCGGCGATTCTGTTCGAGGCGGGCCGGGTACCATGGACGTAGGTAAATCGGAAGGGGCGCCCATGACCGCTGACAACACCGTTGAGTTTTTGGACCTGTACAACCGGCTCGAGCGGCTCATCCGCGAGCGGTACAACCTCTCGCGCGACGGCGGCGCCATCGCGTGGCTACTCAGCCGCGACAAGGCGCCCCGGGCGCTTCGCGACGAGCTCGACTACTGCCGTGAGGTGCGGAATTTCCTCCAGCATAACGAGCGTATCGACGGGTCGTACGCCGTCATCCCCAGCGATGCCATGCTCGACGCGCTCCGCTCCACGCTCGAGCGCTTTGAGGGCATGGGCGCGGCCGAGGACGTCTGCACCCGGCGCGAGAAGATCCGCGTCGCCACCATGGACGAGCCCCTGCGCCCGGTGCTGCGCGACATGGCCGAGCACGGCTACGCGCACGTGCCCATCTTGGCCGACGGGCGCGTGGTTGGTGTGCTGAGCGAGAGCACCGTGCTTTCGTATCTGGTGGATGACATGGCGCTCGAGATTCCCGAGGCGGCTACACTCAAGCAGCTGGAGCGCCTGCTCACGCTTGACGCACACGAGCCGGGGCGCTTTGCCTTTGTGGCGCGCCGCGAGCCCGCCGACGAGGTGGCGGAGCTCTTCCAAGCGTCGCTCAGACAGGCAAACCGCCTCGTCATGGTGTTTGTGACCGAGCACGGCAAGCCCGACGAGCGGCTCCTCGGCATCATCACCGCTTGGGACCTCGCTAAGTTCTTCTAAGCAGGAGCGCTAGATGACGATGCCCATGCAGTGGTCTATCTCGTGCTGGATGATCTCTGCCGTGTAGCCGCTGAAGCGCTCGGTGCGTTCGCGCCAGCTCTCGTCTTGGTACCGCACGGTGATGCGGCGGTAGCGCGTGGTGGGGCGGGTTCCCGTGAGCGAGAGGCAGCCCTCCTCGGTCTCAAAGGGCTCCGCCTGCGCGATGAGCTCGGGGTTGTACATGAGCCGTGCCGGGGAGGTTGCGGTGCCGCCCTCGGCAAACACGATGATGCGCTTGAGGATGCCGATCATGTTCGCGGCCATGCCAACGCACTCCGCCCGGTGTGCGGCAAAGGTGTCCAGAAGGTCCTGAGCATGCGACTCGTCGCCGGGTGCGGCGTCTGCTGAGGGACGTGCGAGGATGATGCGCGAGGTCATGATGGGGCGGATCACGGTTGCTCCTTTGGGTCGGCTGTTCAGCGCGTTGCGGCGGCGGGCGCCGGGTTTTGGTGGGCGCAGGCGCGAGAGGCGTCGTCCTGTGTGGGCGCGAGAAGCGCCGTCCTATGTGGGCGGATGATCAGGCTCGTTTCTATAATGATGCCATCGCGTCGGCGCGGCAACGTGGGCGCTCGGAAGGTCCATCGCGATACGGGAGATTGATATGGCGGCGACACTCAGAGATTGTATCTATGGGCAAGCGGTGGCGGATGCCCTTGGCGTCCCGTACGAGTTCCGCGCGCGGGGCACCTTTGCCTGCACGGTGATGGTGGGCTTTGGCTCGCACCACAAGCCGGCGGGAACGTGGAGCGACGATACCTCCATGGCGCTTTGTATCTGCGATAGCTTTCGGGAGCTCGGTCACATCGACACTGAGGATATTCGGCAACGCTTTGTGCGGTGGTACCGGGAGGGCGCCTACACCGTGGACGGGCTCTTTGACATCGGCGGGGCGTGCGCTCGCGCTCTTGACCAGGGGTATGGATGCGCGGGGGAGTGGGATAACGGCAACGGGTCGCTCATGCGCACGGTGCCTCTTGCCTTCACGGGCGCGACCGACGACGAGGTGCGCGCGGTCTCGGCCATCACGCATGCGCACCCGACCTCTACGGAGCTTTGCGTGGCGCTCGTGCGTATCGCGCGCGAGCTTGTGCGTGGCACGGCCCCGTGCGACGCGGTTCCGGATGCCGCTGCGTTGGCGGCGCGGCCGCAGGCGGAGATCCGCTCGGGTGGTTTTGTGCGTGATGCCTATGAGGCGGCGCTCTGGTGCCTGCTCACGACCTCGACCTATGCGGACTGCGTGCTTACTGCGGTGAACCTGGGCGACGACACTGACACCACCGCGGCCGTGGCGGGTGCGCTCGCGGGCATCGTGTACGGGGCGGACGCCATCCCGCAGGCATGGCTCTCTGCACTCCGTGGCCGCGACGTCATCGAGGCGTGCCTCTTCTGATGCGGCGAGGGATAATCGCGCGATGCGGCTCAAAACGCCCTTATGGGGGTATGAATTGAGCGGATGCGTATCAGCTTTTCGAAGGGAGTTTCGCATGAACGACATCATCAAAGCGATGGAGGAGCGCCGGAGCGTGCGCGCCTACGAGGACAAGCCGGTCCCGCGCGAGCTCGTTGAGCAGGTCGTCGAAGCCGGTCTCTGGGCGGCGAGCGGCCAGGGCAAGCAGTCGCCGGTCATCGTCGCCGTTACGGACAAGGCGCTGCGCGACCGTCTCTCGGCGGCCAACGCTGCGGTCATGGGCGGCAGCGGCGACCCGTTCTACGACGCCCCCGTCGTGCTCGTGGTGCTCGCCCCGCGCGAGGTGGGGACCTATGTCTACGACGGTTCGCTCGTCATGGGCAACATGATGCTCGCCGCCCACGCGCTCGGGCTCGGTAGCTGCTGGATCCACCGCGCCAAGGAGGTCTTTGACCAACCGGAGTTCAAGCAGCTGCTCGCCGACCTCGGCGTCGAGGGCGACTACGAGGGCATTGGCAACTGCATCCTCGGCTGGCCGGCGCAGGACCCCGAGCCCAAGCCTCGTCGCGAGGGCCGCGTGTTCTGGGCGGAATAGGACGGCACCTTGCCGAGCGGCTTCTTTTGACGCGGCTTTGCGTCTTCATTGACGGCGCGCGGAGAAGCTCAAGTCGCTTATGAGCGTAAAGTGCCGGCTCTTACCACAAGACGCAATCGACAAGACGTTTCTTCCTAAAGAAAGAGCAGGTAGAAGCTTTGTTCAAATGAGCTTCTACCTGCTCTTCATCATGCAGTTCGCCCTTTACGCTCATAAGCGACTTGAGGGTGCGAAAGCACGGGTGCGCGCACTCCCGGAGACGTCACTTCGCAAGCTTGTCGATGACGCGCTCCACTTCGGCGAGTTTCTCCGCCTTCTCCTCGGGGGTTCCCGACGCGAGCGCGCCGGCGACACAGTGCTCGAGGTGCGCCTTGAGCACGTCGGCGTTGATGCGCGCGAGGATCGACTGGGTGGCCATGAGCTGGGTCGAGATGTCGATGCAGTAGCGGTCAGCCTCAACCATGCGGATGATGCCGTCGATCTGCCCGCGCGCGGTGCGCAGCAAGCGAAGGGTCTTGTCGGTATCGGCCTGCATGGTTAGGCTGCCGTGATGGAGACGACCTTGAAGGCGTCACCGGCGGCAGCGACGGCGGCCTCGAGCGCCTCGGGGGCGACGTCGCCCTCACACTCGACGGTGACCGTGTTGGTCTCGTGGTCCGCGTCGGCGTCGGTCACGCCCGCGACCTTCATGAGCTCTGTCTCGACGGCGGCGTCGCAGTGGCCGCAGTGCAGGCCCTCGGTCTTGATGGTGTAGTTCATGGTCAGATCCTTTCTGTTGAGGACGGCGACGCCGTCCAGTGTACCTGTTGATGTGGGCTGAGCGGGGCTCCCGGCGATTCGCTGCGCGCCCGTCTCCCGCGGCCGGCGCCCTAGCCCTGCGCGCCGGCGATGCGGTCGGTCACGCGGGGCCTAAATCCTCTCAGGCGCAGGGCGTTGGTGCAGACGCACACGCTCGAGAGGCTCATGGCCGCAGCGCCAAACATGGGCGAGAGCTGCCAGCCCAAGATGGGGAAGAACACGCCCGCTGCAAGCGGGATGCCGCAGGCGTTGTAGAAGAGTGCCCAGAAGAGGTCCTGCTTGATGTTCAAGATGACGGCGCGCGAGAGCTCGATGGCGCGCGCCACGTCGAGCAGGTCGCTTCTCATAAGGACCACGTCGGCGCCCTCCTTGGCGATATCGGCGCCGGTCCCGATGGCAATGCCTACGTCGGCACGGGCGAGCGCGGGGGAGTCGTTGATGCCGTCGCCCACCATGGCGACGACCGCGCCCGCGTCCTCGAGCTCGCGCACGTGGCGCTCCTTGTCGGCGGGCATCACGTCGGCAATCACGCGGGTAAGGCCCACGCGCCCGGCGATGGCCTGCGCGGTCTGGGCGTTGTCGCCCGTGAGCATGACGGTATCGATGCCAAGCTCGCCGAGCGCCCGGATGGCCGCCGCGCTCGTGGGCT
>CASELS010000016.1 GCA_949288855.1 uncultured Collinsella sp.
GACCTGCGTCAACGCCTCATCGCAAACGGCATGAACATCCGGCTTACCGATGCGGCCATCGCCAAGATTGTCGCTGAGGGCACCGATCTCACCAACGGCGCGCGCCCGCTGCGCCGTGCTATCCAGCGCCTCATCGAAGACCCGCTCTCCGAGGAGCTCCTGGCAGGTGAGTGGGGCGCCGGCGATACGGTCGTCTGCGATGTGGTGGACGATGCGTTTGTGTTCACCCACGGTACGGGCGAGATTCCCGCGCCGCGCGAGCATGGTGCGCTTGGGGCGAGCTTTGAGCCCGCGCCGCGCTCCGGCGGCGGTGCTCCCGCACTTGCAGCCGGCGGCTCCGGCGGCGCCGTTCAGGCGGGCGCTGGATCCCGATAAAACTTTTCGATAAAACGCCCCCGTGCTGTTTCGGCAGGGGGCGTTTTCATGCGACAATATGGGTAACTGTGATGTTTTACGTATGAGATGGGAGTAGCACGTTGGATAAAGAAGAGCTCAACAAGCGTATGGACGAGGCGATTCGCCTGACCGCCCCGGGGCAGCCCATCCGCGCCGCCCTCGACATGATCATTGCCGGCCACCTCGGCGCCCTTATCTGCGTGGGCGACGAGGAGAGCGTGCTTGCTGCCGGCAACGACGGTTTTCCCTTAAACATCTCGTTTACGAGCAACCGTCTCTTTGAGCTCTCCAAGATGGACGGCGCTATCGTCATCGACGGTGACGTGACCCAGATCCTGCGCGCAAACTTCCACCTTAACCCTGACCCGTCGCTCGCCACGAGCGAGACGGGCATGCGCCACCGTACGGCCGCCCGCATGAGCGTGCTGACCGACGCGATTGTGATTTCGGTCTCGTCGCGCCGCGCCGTGGTAAACGTCTACGTGCACGGCAAGAGCTATCAGATCCAGACCGTGCCCGAGATCATGAGCTCGGTGAACCAGCTCGTCTCGACGCTGCAGACCACGCGCACCCAGCTCGACCGCAAGCTTCTGCACCTGACGGGCCTTGAGCTCGACGACTACGTGACGCTCGCCGACATCACCGATATCTTCTCGAGCTTTGAGATTCTTCAGCAGTCCAAGGCCGAGCTCAAGCGTTGCATCGTCAAGCTCGGTACGCAGGGCAAGATCGTGCGCATGCAGCTCGAACAGCTCGCCGGCGAGTCGATCGACAACGAGTACGACCTTATGATCCGCGACTACGCGCGCGACTCCTCGGAGGAGAACGCGCGCCGCATCCGCGAGAAGTTTGCCGACATGACCCCACGCGACCTCACCAACCCGCAGCGCGTGGCCGAGGTGCTGGGCTACGACGACCTGGACGAGGATTCGGTCATGACGCCTCTGGGACTGCGCACGCTCTCCCAGGTCTCGGTCGTGCGCGACGGCGTGGCCGAGCGCATCGTCGACGAGTACGGGTCGCTTCAGGACCTTATGGACGATATCCGCACCAACCCCGAGCGCCTGGTGGATATTGGCGTCAACAACCCGACGATTCTTGCCGATTCGCTCTACCGCATCCAGGGTAAGCGGGGGAACGCCTGATGGACGGCGTTGGCCCCGTGCCTGTGGCGGACGGCGCCGCGTCATGCGCGCGTGACGGCGCGCCGGAGGGCGTTGCTTGCGCGGTAATCGTTGCCGGGGGTTCGGGCACGCGCTTTGGCAACCCCGGCGGCAAGCTTTTGGTCGAGGCGGCAGGCAGGCCGCTCATCGCTTGGACGCTTGCGGCGTTTGACCGTGCGCGCACGATCGGTCATATCGTCATCGTCTGCCAGCCCGTGCGTCGCCAAGAGATGCGCGAGGCCGCCCTCGACCCCTATCCGCTTGCGACACCGGTCACGTTTGCGGATGCGGGTGCCGAGCGGCAAGATTCAACTGTCTCGGGTGTTGCTGCCGTTCCCGCAGGATATGGCGTCATTGCCATCCACGACGCCGCCCGTCCGCTCATCACCCCGGCGACCATCGATGCGGCGGTGGCAGAGCTTTTGCGCGACCCGCGCCGCGACGGCGTGGTCTGTGGACAGGCCGCCATCGACACGTTAAAGACGGTCGAAGAGCAAGAGGTGGGCGCTCGCTTTATCGATACCCCGCCGCGCTCGCGCTTCTGGTGCGTGCAGACGCCGCAGGTGTTTCGCGCCCGCGCGCTTGCGCAAGCTATCGATCGTGCGACGACGGACGGCTTTGCGGGAACGGACGACGCCTCTGTGGTGGAGCATGTGGGCGGGGTCGTTGTGGGCGTCGAGGCGCCGCGCGACAACATCAAGGTGACCGTTCCCGAGGACCTGCCGCTGGTGGAGGCGCTGCTGCGGGCTCGCGCAAACTAAAAGGAGGATTGCCGTGCTGAGCATAGGACACGGATACGATGTGCATCGTTTGGTGGAGGGTCGCCGCTGCATCATCGGCGGCGTTGACATTCCGCACAACAAGGGGCTTCTCGGTCACTCCGATGCCGACGTGCTCGCCCATGCCCTCGCCGACGCGATTCTCGGCGCGTGCCGCGGGGGCGACATCGGCAAGCTCTTTCCCGATGATGATCCGGCTTATGAGGGAGCGGATTCGCTCGTGCTGCTCGGCCGTGTGATGGCCTATGCCCGTGAGCGCGGCTACACCTTTGTGGATGCGGACTGCACCATCGCCGCCCAGGAGCCCAAGATCGGCCCGCATCGCGAGGCAATGCGCGAGAACCTGGCACGCGCCCTTGGCGTCTCCGTCGAACACGTGGGCGTGAAGGCGACTACTACCGAGCGCCTCGGCTGGGAGGGCGAGGGCGCCGGCGTTGGCGCATGGGCCGTATGCCTGCTTGACCACGCATAGCTGCACATTTGAGCGCACATTTGGGGACGGGGTCAAAACACTACATTTGGGGACGGGACCGAAACGCGAGGGGTCAAAACGCGTAAGAAAACGTTTTGATTGCCGCGCTCAGACGACGCCGCGCGCACTATCATAGACATCGATGCAGGGGTACCCGGCGCGCAAAGGTGCATGCCGAGTTGAGAGGGCGCTTTGCCCAACCCTTCGAACCTGTCAGGTAATGCTGTCGTAGGGAGCATGGACGCGAACACAAGGCGCTCCCTGGGGGCGTTGCCGTCTGCGGGCATCAGCAGAGGGCAACGCGTGAAACCTCGGGTGGGCGCCTTTTTCGTTGCTCCGGAAAGGATCTTCGATGATCGAGAAAGAAACACTGGAAGCACAGGTAGCGCGCGCGGTGCAAAAGGTACGCGAGACGTGCCCGGTGGCGCCGTCTATCACCAACACGGTGACCATCAACTTTGTGGCGAACGCCCAGATTGCTGTGGGAGGTTCGGCGGCCATGGTCTATCTGCCCGATGAGGGCGAGGCGATGGCCGAGATGGGTGGTGCCATGTACATCAACGTAGGTACGCTCCTGCCCGTTTACGCAGATACCCTGCCCGCTACGGCTAAGCGCCTGCACGAACTCAACAAGCCGTGGGTGGTCGATCCTGTCGCCGTGGGCATGGGCAAGCTCCGCACTCAGCTTCTTGCCGACTTCAAGCCCTATAAGCCCACTATCGTGCGCGGCAATGCGTCCGAGGTGATTACCCTGGCTGACGTGTGGGGGCTCGAGCGCGCTGATGCGGGCGCGGCCGTGCGCGGCGTCGACTCCACGCAGGAAGTCGACGCGGCCCGCGCCGCCGCAGTCGCTATTGCGCGCTATACGGGCGGTGCTGTGGCGGTTTCGGGTGAGACTGACTTGGTGACCGATGGTGAGACCGTGGTTTTGAGCCACGGTGGCTCGCACTTCATGGCCAAGATTACGGGATCTGGCTGCAGCTTGGGCGGCGTGTGCGCCGTGTATGCCGCATGTGCGGAGACCCCGCTTGCGGCGGCGCTTGCGGCGGTGGGCGTCTACAACGTTGCAGGTGAGCGTGCCGGTGCACGGGTAAACGCGCCGGCAAGCTTCCAGGTGGCGTTTTTGGATGAGCTCTACCTCGCCACGCCCGAGGACATTGCGCACCATACCTTTGAGATCGAGGAGGCGTAAATGAACACGCTGGTTGCCGTTGCCATCGCGCCGGTGGGCGTGGGCGACGAGCTGAAGGAGTACGTGGCGGAGGTTATCCGCGTCATCCGCGAAAGCGGCCTTTCCTGTCGCACCAACTCCATGTTCACCGAGATCGAAGGCGAGTGGGACGACGTGATGCGCACCGTGCGCGACGCGACCTTTGTGGTCGCGGAGCGCGGTATCCGCACCGAGGTGGTGCTCAAGGCAGATATTCGCCCTGGCTTTGAGAACATGATGGAGCGTAAGGTGCGCGTGGTGGACGAGATTCTGGACGGCGCGGGCTCCGATGAGGCCGCGGCGAACGGCGCCGGCGCGTGCGCCTGCAAGGCATAGGGGAGTGCGCTATGAGCATACGTGACAACCTGGATATCTCGGCATATCTGGTGTTAGGGCCCGAGAACACCTGCGGTCGTCCTGTGGAAGAGGTGGTGGCTCAAGCACTCGACGCGGGCTTCACCATCATTCAGGTGCGTTCCAAGGTGGCGGGTGCGCGCGAGATGATCGACTGCGCGCGCCGCGTGGCTGACGCCATTGCCGCTGCCGGCAAGTCCGACACCGTGCCTCTGCTCATTGATGACCGTCTGGATGTGGCGATTGCCTGCCGTGACCTCGGCATCAAGGTTGATGGCGTCCATGTGGGTCAATCCGACATTCCGCCCGAGATCTGCCGGGCGCATCTGGGCGAGGACGCCATCGTTGGGCTTTCCGCTGGCGCGGCCGAGATCCGCACCTATATCGAGCAAGAGGACGTGACGCCCATCGACTACTTTGGCGTGGGGCCGCTGCACCCGACCTCGACTAAGCCCGATGCGGGCCTTGCCGACGACGGCAGTATCGTCACCAAGAGTCTCGCCGAGCTCGCTGAGCTGCACCGGGTGAGCCCGCGTCCGATCGTGGTGGGCGGCGGCGTCAAGGCGGCCGACATCCCCGCGCTTGCGGCAACCGGCGTTGAGGGCTTCTTTGTGGTATCCGCCGTGGCGGGCGCCGATGACCCGTATGCGGCAGCTAAGGAGCTCGTCGACCTCTGGCGAGCAAACAGCGACTAGGTGCTCTCTCAGAACGTCAGATTGTTCGCTCTTGCGTACCGGGCCCGGTCTTTCCGGGCCCGGTCGCGTATAATCGAGCAGTATCGCGCCCTGCCGCCGCGGTAAACCCGCGCGAGCATCACGGGCGAGGCAACGCGAGGAGATCTCATGCTTATCTACAACTCGGCCACGCATAAAAAAGAGGAGTTCGCCCCCATCGAAGAGGGCAAGGTCCGTATGTATGTGTGCGGCCCGACGGTCTACGACAACATCCACATTGGCAACGCGCGCACGTTCATCTCCTTTGACGTGATTCGCCGCTGGCTCATCGCGTCGGGCTTTGAGGTGACGTTTGCCCAGAACCTGACCGACGTGGACGACAAGATCATCAACCGCGCCAACGAGCAGGGACGCACTGCCGCCGAGGTGGCCGAGGAGTTCTCGAAGAAGTTCATCGACGTCATGCATGCGGCCAACGTGATGGACCCCGATGTGCGCCCGCGCGCCACAAAGGAAATCGGTCCCATGATTGGCATGATCAAGACGCTCATCGAGGGCGGACATGCCTATGCGGCCGATAACGGCGACGTGTACTTTGCGGTGCGAAGCGATCCCGCGTATGGCGAGGTGTCCGGCCGCAAGGTCGACGACCTTATGGTGGGCGCGCGCATCGCCGCGGGCGAGGCCAAGCGCGACCCGCTGGACTTTGCGCTTTGGAAGGCCGCCAAGCCCGGCGAGCCGAGTTGGAAGAGCCCGTGGGGCGAGGGGCGCCCGGGGTGGCACACCGAGTGCGCCGCCATGGTGCACCGTTATCTGGGCTGCCCGATCGACATCCACGGCGGCGGATCCGACCTCGCCTTCCCGCACCACGAGAACGAGTGCGCCCAAGCCAGCTGCGCCTGGCATGAGGGCTTTGCCAACACGTGGATGCACACCGGGATGCTGCTCGTTGACGGCGAGAAGATGAGCAAGTCGCTCGGCAACTTCTTTACGCTCGAGGAGGTGCTCGAGAAGCACTCCGCGGCGGCGCTGCGCCTGCTCATGCTGCAGACGCACTACCGCTCGCCGCTCGACTTTAGCTGGGAGCGCCTTGCCGGTGCCGAGAACTCGCTGGCGCGCATCGCCGGCACCGTCAAGAACCTGGTGTGGGCTGCGCACCATGCCGAAGGCGTGGCAGACGCTGAGCTCGGAGCTTCGCTCGAGGCGGCGGTCGATGTCGCAAAGGCGGAGTTCGAGCGCCAGATGAACGACGATTTCAACACCGCGGGCGCGCTTGCGGCGTACTTCCAGCTGGTGACCGACGCCAACACGTATCTTGACCAAGCGGGCTCCGCAGTTGATGTAGACGTGGCAACGGGCGCCGCGGCAAGCATCGCCGGCGCGTTCAAAATCCTGGGCATCGAGCTTCCCGAGCCCGAGGAGGAGCTGCCGGTGGGGCTCCTCGGCGTGGCCGCCGGGCTTTGCGCCTACACGGGAGACGACGTTGCCGAGGCGGCCGAGCAGATTCTCGCCGCCCGCGCCGAGGCCCGCGCTGCCAAGAACTGGGACGTGGCCGACGCCATCCGCGACCAGCTGCGTGACATGGGGCTCGTGATCGAGGACACCGCCGCTGGCAGCCGCATCAAGCACGCGTAGCGCGTAATGTTTGGCTCAGCCTGTTAGCAGCAGGTCGCGCCGATTGCAGAAGATGGGAACTAGGGGAACCGCTCCTTATGGGGCGGTTCCTTTTTATGGAGGCGCCTTCACAAATACGAACATATGTCCGTACGAGACCGTAGCATAACGGTATGGTGGAATCCTTGGATGGGAGGTAGTCATGCTGGAGAACGGAAGTGAGTATCTGCAGGTGCTCGATCAGGTTAAGCGAGAGATAGCGCAAGCGAGAACGCGCATCGCTGTTGGTGCAAACGCTGAAGTTATCAGTCTCTATTGGCGCATTGGAAAGGTATTAGTTGATAGGAGCATCTATGGAACACGCTATATCAACACGCTCGCACATGACCTTCGTACTGCATTCCCCGGAATAAAAGGGTTTTCCGCTCGCAGCTTGCGCTATATGGCAAAGTTTGCCCGCGAGGTAGATTCTGAATTTTGCAGCAGCTGCTGCAAAATTCCATGGGGGCACATTATGTACCTACTTGATAAGACTGAACCGAACGCCTCGCGTGCATGGTATGTCCAAGCGACCATCGATAACGGATGGTCGCGTGCCGTGCTTGCCCATCAAGTCGAATCGCATCTCTATGAGCGCCAAGCGCTGTCCGGCACGGTGAACAACTTCAGTCGAACGCTGCCAGAACCAGAGAGCGAACTTGCTCAGCAAACGATCAAGGACCCGTTCATCTTCGATTTCATCACGGCCGAGCAAAGTCGCTCCGAGCGCGACATCGAGGAGCTGATGGTCGAGAACGTGACAAAGGTGCTGCTTGAGCTTGGGACCGGATTTGCATTCATGGGCAACCAGTATCATCTCACGGTTGGTGGCGAGGACTTCTACATTGATTTGCTGTTCTACAACGTGCGCCTACATTGCTACCTAGTGGTCGAGCTCAAGAATGAAAAGTTCAAGCCCGAGTTCACCGGCAAGCTTGGGTTCTACGTATCGGTGGTTGACGACGTGCTTGCCAGCGCGTTCGACAACCCCACCATCGGTCTCGTGCTCTGCAAGGAGAAAAATGACGTGGTGGCTGAGTATGCGCTGTACGGCATCGATCAGCCGGTGGGGGTGAGCGCCTACCGCTTGGGCGATGAGCTGCCAGAAGACTACCGGGATGTGCTGCCTTCGCCGGAAGACCTGCAGCAGCGGATTTGATCGAAGCCGCTGGACTCCCTTCCGCAGCATCTCGATTAATACGTAAGTGGGCCCTGGTTCCTACGATGCCGCAAACAGTTTAGAGTGCAGACAGTCAAGCTGATTGTTCTGCGCGACCGTGCACCATATACTGTGGTGTGCAAAGACGTACAGAGTACCGACGAAGAACGGATTGTGGCATGGCACAACGCGAACGTGCAGCTAAACAGCAAAGAACTTCCCAGCAGAAAGCGGCTAAGAGCGCCTCACAGCGTTCGGCGGGTGCCGTGAGGCAAAGGTCCGAGGGCAAAGCTCGAAACACGACGGCAGCTGCTCGTCCGAAAGGGGGGTACATCGAGGGACGTCGCGCCTGTACCGAGGCGCTGCGCGCCGGCTTTCCCGTCAAGCGTGCGCTTGTGGCCGAAGGTGAGGGCAAGGACGCCGCGCTCGCCCAGATAGTGAACTACCTGCATGCGGCAGGCGTGCCCGTTATCACCCGTCCCCGGGCGGAGCTCGACGCCATCTCTGCACACGGTGCGCATCAGGGTATCGCGCTCGAGGTTGGCGCCTTCCCGTACGCTGAGCTTGCCGATATCGTTGCGCGCGCGGGCGAGGGCCCGGCGCTCGTGGTGGTGCTCGACCATGTGACCGATGCCGGCAACTTTGGCGCTATCGTGCGTTCGGCCGAGGTCGTGGGTGCCGCGGGCGTGGTCACTGCCAACAAACGCGCGGCCGAGGTGACGGTTGCCACCTATAAAACCTCCGCCGGCGCCGTCATGCACCTGCCCATCGCCCGCGTGCCCAACATCGCTCGTGCGCTTGAGGATCTCAAGCAGGCGGGCTTTTGGTGTGTCGGCGCGAGCGAGCATGCCGAAGGGTCCTGCTGGGAGTCGCCGCTTACCGGGCGTATTGCGCTTGTGATGGGATCGGAGGGCGAGGGCATTTCGCGCCTGGTGCTCGAGACCTGCGATGACCTCACGCGCTTGCCGCAGCGCGGGGTGACCGAGAGCCTGAACGTGGCGCAAGCTACTACGGCGCTCGCCTACGAATGGCTCCGCGTGAATATCGCCGAGCTCGGCGATGCCGGTGCTGCAGTCTCCGACCAGGGCCGCGAGGTTGCCGCGGCAGGGGCGGGGGAGTAGCCCATGTCCAAGAAGAACCGTGCGAAGGCTAAGGCAAAACGCTTTGGCGAGGGCTCGGCAAAGCCTATTGTCTCGGCGAGCACCTTTGGGGTGGGCAACGCCTTTTCGGCAGCATTTGGCGAGGTAGCCGAGCCGGCGCGCGGCGCCAACGCACGCGGCCAGAAGGAGCTCTTGGTGGTTGATGGCTACAACGTCATTCATGCCGATCCTCGCTACGAGCGCCTTATCTTCGACCGCTCGGACGATCCCTATTCGCGCGATGTCTACGACGCGGCGCGCACCTCGCTCATCGCCGACGTTGCCGCCTTTGCGCAGGGGCGCTATGAGCCGGTGATCGTGTTCGATGGCGCGGGCAACGTGAACCCCGACCGCCCTAACCTCCCGCAGGCGGGGGTGCGCATCGAGTTTTCGCCCACGGGGGTCTCGGCCGACACCATCATCCAGCGCCTGTGCACCGATGCGCGCGAGCATGGTCGCGCCTGCTCGGTTGTTACGAGCGACGGTACGATCCAGGCAACGGTTATGGGCAAGGGCGTCACGCGCATCTCGGCGCGCATGTTTGTGGGCGAGGTCAAGCAGGTTGATGCCGATGTGGCGGAAGCAGAGGCGGCGCCCGATATCAAGCTCACCCTCGGCAGTAGACTTGGCGGGGATTCTCTCTCAAAGCTGGCGGCACTTCGCGACAGCCTGCGCGGATAGCAGGTTATTAGCATGTAATTATCTGCTAGAATAGACGGCGACGACAAGATCCGGGTTGTATAGGCAGGGAGGTCACGATGTCTAAAACAGCTGCGCTTACTGATTTCAATCGTTCGCCTAATACGTTGCTTTCCGAGCTCCATGAGTCTCAGCAACCTTGCTATCTCACCAAAAATGGCAAGGCATGCGCCGTCATCATGGATCCCGATGCATTTGAGCGGGCGATGTCTTTCCGCGCGGAGGCGCGTGAGCGCGAGATGCGCGTCTATGACGGCGTGCTACGGGGCTATGAGGATTATTGCGCGGGGAGGGTTACGCCGGCTCGTGAGGCGCTCGCTGCGCTCCGAGAGAAAAAAGGCTGGTAGCGTATGGCGTATCGCGTCTATTTCGCAAACAGCGTCCTCGACTTTATCGATGAGCATGTTACGTCAGAACGCGTTTTTGAGCGCATTGAGGCGTATCGCGAGTTACTGGAGAGCTACCCATACCTTGGCGCTGCATATGATCCGGAGTACGCGGCGGCACAGCCTCCGATCCCCTGCAGGCGACTGCCGATTCCCGATACGCCGTTTACCATGTATTACGCCGTTGATGACGAGGCGCAGGCAGTTAATGTGTTCTACCTAGACTTCTCGGCGGCAAACCCGCGATATCGTTTCAGGTATCTCGATTAGGTTGTGGGCTCGTGTGCAGAACGGCTCGGTTGCGCTTCGCTGCTTGCCGCTTGCACCGTCATTCAGTATCCTATAGAAGCTTCGTGCGGGGGTGCATATGCGCCGCCAAGCGCCGAGCGTGCCAGCGTGGCTCAACGGTAGAGCAAGTGATTTGTAATCACTGGGTTGCGGGTTCGATTCCTGTCGCTGGCTCCCTTACACATCAAGCCCAGAGACCGATGGGGTCTCTGGGCTTTCGTTTTGCGAACCCGCCTCTGTTCGGAGCGTGGTGCGGGTGTGGCACCTTTTGGTGTTGAGCGTACGCCAGTCTCAAGAGGTTATGGTGGGTGTACGCGATAAGGGCGGTCCATGGGGTTGGTGTTGGCCAGTTTGGTCAAATTACCCTGTGAGAGGGCAGTCCGCCCAAAACTGATCACTCGTGAACGGCGCTCGTGCGCCGTTATCCATGCCGAATCTCGTCAAAACATCGCCGCCGACCGTTTTGCCTTGAAGCAGAACGCCCGGCGGCTGTGTTGTCATTCGATAATGTACGAAGCAAACGCCCTCTCACGGGGTAATTTGACCAAACTGACGCCTATCAACTACGAGCAGAAGGCGGCAGCCCGCGCCGCGCCCCGTGAGCGAGGCCTAGCCGAGGATGCGCACCGCCACGCGATACGTTCCTGCGGCGGCGATGCGGTACGGCTCCTCCACGTCCGATCCCCAGCTATCGATGCCACCCACGCCGCGCATCGCGCCGTACAGGCATAGGTGCGTGCGTTCCGTTACGGGGAGTTCTTCGGGGTGCGCGGCGCTTTCAATCTCGAGCGCGCTCGCGGGAAGCGCCGAGAACGCGAACGGTTCCTCCTCCATAACGAACGCGATCTTGCCCGTGCAATGCTCGCCGGCATCGCGCGCGGTGAGCTCAAACTCGTGCGTGTGCACGTGGCAGCTGCAGTCCTGTGGGACGAGATAGGCTGGTACGTGCGGCTCCTCATGGTGGCGGCCAAAGGTGCCGCCGCGCCAGCGGTCGGGGTACGTCTCGCCCGAGAGACCCGTCCAGGCAACGTCTGCGACGGGTAACGGGGTCACCAGGTGCACGCCAAAGCACGGCAGTTCAGGTAGCCCCTCGGCACCGGTGTAGAGCGCCTCGACGAGCATGCCGGCACCTGCCTCAACGGTGTAGCGCAGGATTATCTCCACCCCGGGGACAACGTCAGCCGCAAAGCGGTACGCCACCACCACGCGGCGCGGGCCGAGCTCCTCCACGTGCTGGTCCGTGCAGTGGCAGAACGCCTCCGCGGCGAGCCAGGCGGCGTTTCTTGCGGGGAAGCCGCATCCGCGGTCGTTATCGGTCGAGGCGCGCCAAAGCGCGGGCCGCGGTGCCCGCCAGAGCCACTCGCGCCCGCCCACCTGCAGGCTCACGGGTCCATGCTCTGCGCACGAGAAGAGGACGGAGAGCTCGCCGCACGTAACGCCAAGGTTCACATCGCCCTGCACGATTGCAAGGTCGGGTGCTTCTGCGGCGCGCTCGCGCCGCACCGCAGCCTGTGCGGCGATTACGCGTGCGCTCTCCTCCTCGGCGGCGTCGCGTGCGGCATCGTGCACGGCGCGCGCGGAGGCGTCCGCGTACCAGTAGCGCACGTCCTGCATCGCGGGCTTCTCGGTGCCATCGGCAAAGACAATGCCGTCCCCGCTGAACGCGTAGTCGCTCGGTCGCTCGCTAAAGTCTCCGCCATAGCCCAGAGAGTGCCGCCCGAGCGCGTCGCGCCGCCAGAGGGCCTGGTCCATGTAGTCCCAAATAAAGCCGCCCTGGTACTGCTCAAACTCTTCGCCAAGACGAATATAGCTCTCCATGCCGCCCAGACTGTTGCCCATGTCGTGCATGTATTCGCAGAGTATGAAGGGCTTTTTGGGCGAGGCCTCGAGGTAGCGGCGGATATCGGTCGGCGTCGCGTACATGCGACTCTCTACGTCCGAGGTCTCCTCCCACGCGGGGTCGTAGCCCTCGCGTCCCCGTGCTTGGAATACACCTTCGTAATGAACGGGACGGCTCGGGTCCGCCTCGTGGAAGAAACGGCTCATGGCGAGGATGGCATCGCCGGCGTACGATTCGTTGCCGCAGCTCCACATGAGGACCGCGGGATGGTTCTTATCGCGCTCAAACATCGAGCGGGCGCGGTCGATGACGGCGGGCGTCCACACGGCGAGGCTGCCCGGTACGTTCCACGCGGGGTCCACGGATCCGAGCTTTTGCCAGCTGCCATGGGTCTCGAGGTTGGCCTCGTCGATCATATAGATGCCGTTCTCGTCGCAGAGGTCGCACCACGGCGTTTGATCGGGATAATGGCAGGTGCGCACGGCGTTGATGTTGTTGCGCTTGAAAATCTCCATTGCGCGGAGCATATCGTCATGTCCGATGGCGCGCCCGCGCTCGGCGCTCCACTCGTGTCGGTTCACGCCGCAGAAGAACAGGCGCCGCCCGTTAAGGCGCAAGACGCCGTCCTCGATCCCCACACGGCGAAAGCCCGTCCGCAGCGTCGCGCACTCCACCTCGCGCCCGGAGGGGAAGTCGACGAGCGCCACCTCGACCGTATAGAGTGTCGGATGCTCGTGGCTCCAGGGGACGATGTTCTCGATTTGCAGGGGGCAAGCGAGCTCGACCGTGTGCGCGCCCTCCCAGGGACTGTCCGCCTCCTCGCTGGTCGTAAAGCCCGGCGCCCCCTCATAAAGCTTGGCGCCATCGGCGTCCGTCACACGCAGCTGCACGATGCACGACGCGAGCGTCCCGGCATCGTCGGTGGAGGTAATGGTGATGCGCGGGTCGAGCACGCCCGTTGTGTTGTCCGTGTCGAGCCCGGCCCTCAGCCACACGTCCTCAACATGCAGGCGCGGTTTGGCGTAGAGCACCACGGGCCGAAAGATGCCAAAGAATCGGAACATATCTTGATCTTCCAACCATGACGCGCTCGCGTGCTGAAAGACCTCGACGGCAAGGCGGTTCATCCCCGGGTGCAGATAGTCGGTGAGGTCAAAGTCGCTCGGGGTAAAGCTGTCCTCGGCGTAGCCGACAAAGCGGCCGTTTACCCAGAGGTAGAAGGCGCGCTCGACGCCCTGGAAGGAGATGCACACGCGCATGCCCTCCCATGCGGGAGCGAGCTCGAAGTCGCGCACGTAACAGCCCACGGCGCAGCGGTCGGCGTCTATGGCTGGCGGACGCAGGTCGGAGATGCCGTCCCAGGGGTATTGCGTATTCACATATTGGATTTGACCGTATCCCTCGAGCTCGATATGGGCGGGCACCTGGATGGTGCCAAAGCCGGAGAGGTCGGCGTCTTCGCGCCAGAAGTCGCGCGGTCGCTCCTCGATGGAGGAGGCGTAGGCAAAGCGCCAGCTGCCGTCGAGCGAGCGCGTGCAGGTGCGCAGGGCGCCGCGCCACGTGTGGTCCGAGTGCGCAGGGAGCCGGTTCACCTCAAAGACTTCGGGATCCTGGAGCCAGGCGAGGGTGGGGGACAAAACGTTCACGGTGCCTCCAATCGGTTGGTTGGTGCCAGTGTAGCGCGCGCGGACCCATCTTGCCGACGCCTGCCGTTTACCGCCCGAGCGCGCCGTCTGCCGATGCCGTAGCTGTAACGCTACCGTCGCGTACGCGGTGTGCTGTAATACGGGGACCAATGGGGTGGGGTGGTTTATATGGCTACGGGCAGCAAGAACGGAAAGAGGCGCCGCAGGAACCATCGTCGCCCAAACACGCGCACGGCTGGCTCCTACATTGACGAGCCCTTTGGCCTTGTTATGAACTGCTTCTTAGGGTTTTGGCTGTTCTGTACCCTGCCCACCTATTTCCTCACGCAGAGCAAGGAGTATTTCTGGCAGCACTACGGACCGGTCATTGTGCCTGCCCTGTTTATCATCATCGCCGTGTGGGTCATTGGCGGTATCGTGAAGTACGGCGCCCGTGCGATAGTGGCCGTGCCCGTGCAGATGTGCTACACCGTTATTGTTCTGCTGGGGCTTATCTGGCAGCTTATCGCTGCAATCGGCGAGGCAATAGGCCTGTCCGTCCCTCTGTTTCTCACAGTGAGAACGCCCGGTGCACCCACCGAGGACGGTCGCTGGCATGACGAGCCGAGCGGGACGTCTTCGAGCGGGCTTGGGGCTTTCGAACAGACCTATATTGCCTACAAGGGGACGAAAACGCTCTTTGACGATGACGATCCGCATCGTCGCTGAGGCATCGCCCCAATCATCTAGAGCCCGATCCGAGTGGCACGCCTTCACAACACGTTCACGACAACGGCGCGCGCAGCAGAAGGCGATTTAATAAAACCGCAGGAAACGCGAGTATGGATACGCCTGGCAGCGTGTATTTAAGCAAAGTGGTTGACAGGCACCGGCACCACGTCGTACTATTCTTTCGCTCGCGGAGATGCTTAGCCGGCTGGCAAAGCGCTTTGCGGGTCTTGCTTCTCTGGGAGTGTGCCCGAGTGGTTAATGGGGACGGGCTGTAAACCCGTTGGCTCTGCCTACCAAGGTTCGAATCCTTGCGCTCCCACCAGCAAGCAAGTGCCTGTATAGCTCAGTCGGTAGAGCACTTCGTTGGTAACGAAGAGGTCACCAGTTCAAGTCTGGTTGCAGGCTCCAGTACGGCGGTGTAGCTCAGTTGGTTAGAGCACACGGTTCATACCCGTGGCGTCACTGGTTCGAATCCAGTCACCGCTACCAAGGTAACACGGTGGCTTTCCCACTCCGGGGGAGCCACTTAGGTTAAGAAGGCATTGTCCCCGCCGGGGACGACCTTTGAAGGAGGAGGGCTAAATGGCCAAGGAAAAGTTCGAGCGCACTAAGCCGCATGTTAACATCGGCACCATCGGCCACGTGGACCACGGTAAGACCACGCTGACCGCCGCCATCACCAAGGTTCTCTCCGAGACCGAGGGCTGCAAGGCCGACTTCACGGCGTTCGAGAACATCGACAAGGCTCCCGAGGAGCGCGAGCGCGGCATCACCATCTCCGTTGCTCACGTCGAGTACGAGACCCAGAACCGTCACTACGCTCACGTTGACTGCCCGGGCCACGCCGACTACATCAAGAACATGATCTCCGGTGCTGCCCAGATGGACGGCGCTATCCTGGTCATCGCCGCCACCGACGGCCCCATGGCTCAGACCCGCGAGCACATCCTGCTCGCCCGTCAGGTCGGCGTTCCCTACATCGTCGTATTCCTGAACAAGTGCGACATGGTCGACGACGAGGAGCTCATTGACCTCGTCGAGATGGAGACCCGTGAGCTCCTCTCCGAGTACGACTTCCCGGGAGACGACATCCCCGTCGTCCGTGGTTCCGCTCTCGGCGCCCTCAACGGCGAGGAGAAGTGGATGGATTCCGTCCGCGAGCTCATGGCCGCTGTTGACGAGTACATCCCGACCCCCGAGCGTGACGACGCCAAGCCGTTCCTGATGGCCGTCGAGGACACCATGACCATCTCCGGCCGTGGTACCGTTGCTACCGGTCGTGTCGAGCGTGGCGTGCTCAAGCTCAACGAGCCCGTCGAGATCGTCGGCATCAAGGAGACCCAGTCCTCCGTCGCCACCGGCATCGAGATGTTCCGTAAGACCATGGACTTCTGCGAGGCTGGCGACAACGTCGGCATCCTGCTCCGTGGTATCAAGCGCGAGGACATCGAGCGCGGCCAGGTTCTCTGCAAGCCCGGTTCGGTGCACCCGCACACCAAGTTCACCGGCGAGGTTTACGTCCTCACCAAGGAGGAGGGCGGCCGTCACACCCCGTTCTTCGATGGTTACCGTCCGCAGTTCTACTTCCGTACCACTGACGTGACCGGCACCGTCAAGCTCCCCGAGGGCACCGAGATGGCCATGCCTGGTGACCACATCACCATCGAGGGCGACCTCATCCACCCGATCGCCATGGAGGAGGGCCTGCGCTTCGCTATCCGCGAGGGTGGCCACACCGTCGGCTCGGGCGTTGTCTCCACGATCATCGAGTAACTTCGGTTATCCGGTAATCACGAGCTAGCTGCAACCCGGTTCCCTCTCGGGGGAGCCGGGTTGTTTTCTGTCACGGACGGTAGCACTTGATCGATCTGCAGTCAGGTGAATCCGTGCGCCTAGATAACGTATCTGCGCGCGAGCTACCTGAGGTTATGTATCGTTTCTGCAGACAGACCGCCCGGCCTACCAGACCGTTGACGTAACATCCTCGAGATGATAATGTAATCCACCGTGCCCGTCCGGGCGGTATTGGAGGTAATAAGTTTCATGCGTACCCTAGTCACCCTTGCATGCACCGAGTGCAAGCGTCGCAACTACACGACGACCAAGAACAAGGCCACCATGCCTGATCGCATGGAGATCAAGAAGTATTGCCCCTGGTGCCACCGTCACACGGTCCACAAGGAGACTCGCTAGTCTTCTAACCATACGCCAGTAGTTCAATTGGTAGAGCATCGGTCTCCAAAACCGAGTGTTGAGGGTTCGAGTCCTTCCTGGCGTGCCAGTAACCAATCCGTAAGCCCCGCACCTTGGGGCTTACGGTTTTACCATGTTTGAGCGTGTTTTGCCGGAGGTAGCCACTATGGCCAACAAGAAGACTCCTAAGAAGGGAACCGCAGCTGCTGCTCCCTCAAAGGACACTGCCAAGAAGGCCGAGAAGGCAAAGCAGAGCAAGGCTCCGGCCAAGGCGGCTAAGGGCAAGGGCGGTAAGGCCGCCAAGCCCGGTTTCATCGAGCGTACCAAGAAGTACATCTCCTCGGTTCGCACCGAGATGCGCCGCGTCACGTGGCCGACCAAGCAGGAGCTCATTAACTACTCCGTTGCCGTGTGCGTCTCGCTTGTCGTCGTTGGCGTTGTCATCGCTGCGCTCGACTTCGTCATCAGCGAGGGCCTCGTGCTCTTCTCCGGTCTGAGGGGGTAATCCGTGTCTAAGCGTTGGTATGTGGTTCACACCTATTCCGGTTACGAGAAGAGCGTCAAGTCCGACCTTGAGCATCGCATCGAGACCATGGGGATGCAGGATCGCATCTTTGATATCGAGATTCCTATGGAGAGCGTGACCGAGATCAAGGAGGGCGGTAAGCGCGAGACCAAGGACGTCAAGATCTTCCCGGGCTATGTGCTCGTTCGTATGGAGATGGATGACGACGCTTGGACGTGCGTCCGCAACACCCCCGGCGTCACCGGCTTCCTTGGCGCTAACGGCAAGCCCTCTCCGCTTTCGCGTGATGAGTACAACAAGATGATGCGTCGCTCCAAGAAGGGCGATTCTCCCAAGCGCACCGCCGTCGGCCTCGAGGTCGGCACGTCGGTCCGCGTCACCTCCGGCCCGCTCGCCGACTTCGACGGCCAGGTCGCCGAGGTCGATGCGAACGCCGGCAAGGTGAAGGTCACCCTTGTGATCTTCGGGCGCGAGACGCCGGTCGAGCTCGGGTTCGATCAGGTGGCTGTCATCAGCTAATTCGTCCGTTCGCGAGCCTGTGTTCCCCGAGCGGCCGCTCACCGTTCGAGGTGCTTCTAGCACGGGCACGCTGACGATATAGATTTACGTTAGAAGCATTCTTTAAGGAAGGTTCCAAGATGGCTGAGAAGAAGGTTGCAACCGTCATCAAGTTGCAGATCAACGCCGGTCAGGCTAACCCGGCTCCTCCGGTGGGTCCTGCCCTCGGTGCTGCTCAGGTCAACATCATGCAGTTCTGCCAGGCGTTCAACGCCGCCACGCAGGACAAGATGGGCGACGTCATCCCCGTTGAGATCACCGTCTACGAGGATCGCTCGTTCACCTTCATCACCAAGACCCCGCCTGCGGCTCACCTCATCAAGAAGGAGCTCAAGCTTAAGAGCGGCTCCGCTGTGCCCCAGCGCGACAAGGTCGGCCAGCTCACCCAGGAGCAGCTCACCAAGATCGCCGAGATCAAGATGCCGGACCTCAACGCCAACGACATTGAGGCCGCCAAGAAGATCGTCGCCGGTACCGCCCGCTCCATGGGCGTGACCATCGCCGAGTAACACGGTGTAATCGGGGGCGCTCCTACGGGCGCCCTTGTTAGGCGGTGCGCCGCGGTGGCGCACCACGATGTGGGAGGGCACCAGCCCGTTGACCACAGGAGGTATACCATGGCAAAGCATGGAAAGAATTTCCGCGCTGCGGCCGAGAAGGTCGACAGCCAGAATCTCTACAGCCCGCTCGCGGCTGTGAAGCTCGTCAAGGAGGTCGCTCCGGCCAAGTTTGACGAGACCGTTGAGGCTCACTTCCGTCTGGGCATCGACACCCGTAAGGCCGACCAGAACGTCCGCGGCTCCATCTCGCTGCCCCACGGCACCGGCAAGAGCGTGCGCGTTGCCGTCTTCGCCGAGGGCGAGAAGGCCCGCGAGGCGGAGGAGGCCGGCGCTGACGTCGTCGGTTCCGACGAGCTCGTCGCCCAGATCCAGTCTGGCGAGATCAACTTCGACGCCGCCATCGCGACGCCGAACATGATGGCCAAGGTTGGCCGCATCGGTAAGATCCTCGGCCCCCGTGGCCTCATGCCGAACCCCAAGCTCGGCACCGTGACCATGGACGTTGCCAAGATGGTCTCCGAGCTCAAGGCCGGTCGTGTTGAGTACCGCGCCGACCGCTACGGCATCTGCCACGTGCCGGTGGGCAAGGTCTCCTTCGACGATCAGAAGCTCGTGGAGAACTACGCTGCTCTCTACACCGAGCTCCTGCGCGTGAAGCCCGCTTCCGCCAAGGGCCGTTACGTCAAGAGCATCTCGCTCTCCTCGACCATGGGCCCCGGCGTGAAGGTCGATCCTTCCGTCCAGCGCGACTTCATGGCTGAGTAGTTTGCTGACATACTGAAGCCTTGTTAGGCCCGATTCCGTTTCTGGCGGAGTCGGGCCTTTCGTGTTAGGGTGGCTTGACGCTCATCGTAGCCGAGCAGGTTACGTGACGTCACGCGAACGGGGGAGGGGTGTCATGAACCAGCGCGTGAGAATCGGCTATATCGCTGTTTTTGTAGTGGGTGCTGTGCTCATGCTGGCTCCTGCTTTTACCGACGTGTTCTGGTTTGACGAAGCCTACTCCATAGCACTTGCTCGCCAGAGCTCGCCTGAGATCTGGCGCATCGGTGCCGAGGACGTACATCCTCTTCTCTACTATGTGCTCTTGCATGGCGTGCGTGCCCTGTTTGGCGAAAGCGTTGTCGCTTACCGCCTGTTCAGCGTCGCCGGAATGATTGCTGTTGCGTTGCTGGGACCCACGCTTGTGCGACGGGACTTTGGGGCGCGCGTGGGGCTCCTGTATAGCGCGCTGGTGGTCTTCACCCCGTATGCCCTCTTTCAAGCGACCGAGATCCGCATGTACAGCTGGGCGATGTTCGCCGTTATGTGTGCTTCCTTATGATGTTGCGCATCGTCTATGCGCTTCGCCAGAAGTCCGGCGAGGACGTGCCCCTTTCCTGGTGGCTTGCCTTTGGCATCTCGAGCTTTGCGGCGGCGTCGCTGCACTACTACGCGCTGCTTGCCGCATTCATGCTCAACCTTATGGTACTTATTGAGCTCGTGCGCGTGCGCGCGCCACGTCGCGAGGCGCTGCGATTTGCGGTAAGCGCCGTGCTGCAGGTCGTCTTGTACGCCCCTTGGCTGTCCACCCTCTTAGCAAAAATGGGTGATATGACGGGTGGTAGGTTCTGGATTGCACCGCTTGGTGTGAAGTCGCTGGTGCAGCTCGTCTTGTATCCGCTCGTTACCCCTGCGATGAGCGTAGGGGCTGCGCGCCTGTTTGGTGATGAGGCATCCGCCCTGTTGCCAGGCGTTCTTATGGTCGTGGCGGTAGTGCTTACCCTTTGTGCGACGGGATGCCTTCTGGCGGGCAACATCGCGTTGCTAAAGAGTGGGGAACGTCCTGCGTTGGCGCCTCGCCGGGGAGCTGTTCTCTACCTCGGTATCATCGCGCTCGGTGGGGCAGTCTCCCTTGCACTGGGAACGATGGTGCTCTATTACCGCTATCTCGTGATCGCGCTGCCACCTTTGATGCTTGCCCTTGCCGTGGGCGTTTGCACGATGCGGGCGCGCGGAGGATGGCGTGCGCTTGCCGGAGCAATGCTCGCGGTATTGGCACTCTTCCAGACCGTATCGGCGGTAGAGCTAGCCTATGACCCGGCGAATAGTGCCGTGCGCGACGCCGTGCTTGACGTTGCGTACACAGATGATGGGGAGCGCCGCCCCGTCCTCTCCAACGACATCATCGCCTTGGGAACGTTGGCCACGCACGAGCTCGTAGACGGTGAGGCAGGAGAGACAGCGCCCGAGCTTGGGCCGGAGCTTGTATATGCAGATGACATATCAGGCTATTGGTCTGCGGCGTACGACTGCTTTGATCCGGCACTCGCCTGTACCGAGGACGCGGAGGCGCTGGCGTCCTCTGCTCCTGACGGTGAGATTGTTTGGTTGTCGCGCAATCAGGGGGAGGACAGCGCCGCTGTGAAGGACCTTCTGGAGTGCGGGTTTACCAAGGTGGACGCGCAGACCATCTGGAGTCCTTACGAGCGCGACACCTATGTGATTACGCTGTTGAGAGCGCCCGAATCACGCTAGTAAAAAGTGCGACAAGGCGCGAGACGCCAAAGCAGCCCTCAGCTATTTATAAAAAAGTATATCGACAGACATAGTACATCGTGTTACATTATGCGTGAGGAACAGCATCCAAGGAGGTGACGCGATGGCCACACGTGACGCAGTGAGCGACCTTATTCGTGGAAACATCGATGCCATCATCCTGTGCGTGCTCTCGGACGGGGATAGCTATGGGTACGAGATCCTGAAGGAGATCGCCCAGACCAGTCGGGGCGCGTACGAGATGAAGGAGCCCTCGCTCTACACGAGCCTGAAGCGGCTCGAAGGCCAAGGCTTTGTGGAGAGCTACTGGGGCGACGAGACCCAGGGGGCGCGGCGCAAGTACTACCGCGTGACGGATGCGGGTAAGACCGAACTAAACGCCGCCATCGAGCGCTGGGTGCACGTACGCGAGATTATCGACCGCTTGCTCAAGCAGGACGGGGGAGAGAGATGAACGAGCTGAGGATGTACGTCGAGCATCTCTTTGAGGGCAAGGTCCTCACGGCAGAGATGATCGAGCTGAAAGAGGAAATGTACGGGAACCTTGTTGCGCGCTACGAAGATTATCTGGCGAGCGGCATGGATGCTGCCGAAGCGCTTGAGAAGACCAAGGCGAGCATCACGAGCGTTGAGGACGTTCTCGCGGGTGAGGATGCGGACGAAGTGGCCGAGGCGGGGGCTCCGGTGGTGCAGCCCACCGCGGACGCTGAGCCGGTTGCGGAGGAGCCCGTGTCTTCGGCATCGCAGGCCGAAGCGCCTGCTGCTGAGACCACGGTGCTGTCCGGCGCCACCGCTGAGCGCACTGCAGGCGCCCCCGTTCCGCCTCGGACAGAGCCGGAGCTAGCCGATGTCGCCACGCCTGCGATGGGCCGTAAGATTACATCAAAGGTTCTCATCGCGAGTTTGATCGCGCTCGTATTCGTTGTGTTCGCGGCGTTTTTTGGAGTCCTCGCGGTTGGCTGTGTCTCCTTTGGCGTGACCGATGATACGCAAGGGCAGGTTACGACTGCCAACACCGCTCAGGACACTGGCAACGGCACCGCGGACAGCACGACGGGCAACGGAAACACCGCGGGCAACAACGGCGCCACGGGCAATAACAACGCTGAGGGCAACGGCAACGCCGGCCAGGGTCAGTCGACCACGCCTCGTTTCGAGGATCCCGAGGACCAGGCGGAGTACGAGGCCACGAGCGCGCTCGATAGCGCCATCGCCAACCAGACCGCCGCGAGCCTGGCTGAGATGGCGGGGGCCGGTAACGCCCCGGCAAGTATGGTGCAGTCGCTGCCGCTTAGCGAGTATGCGGGCTCCACGGGTGGCGATACCCAGCAGGCGAGGTTCAACGTGCGTTACAACAACGTTTCTGACCTTATTGATAGCGACGCCATCGACCGAGCGCTCCTCTACAACGTCACGGCCCTCATGAGTGCCCACGGCGACATCCAGCAAGTGACCATCACGGTGCATGAGCAGTACGACAGCGACTACGACACCGATACCTACACGTTTGACCGTGCAACGCTCGAGCACGCCTATAGCAACGCCAGCAACGGTGCCATCGCAGCGCTCGACAGCTCGCTCTTTGCGAGCGAGGAGGCTTGGCAGACCGTGCGCGACTACGTGTTCCGCGAGAACTTCTGCGAGCGCCAGGTCGATTTTGCAGAGGTCGAGTAAGTAGATACGCTCTGTCCGGGTTGGGCCGCAGAACGGTAATTCTTAATCGTATTGTATGGGGCGTCACCTACAGGTGGCGCCCCATGGTGCGTTTATAGCAGCACATTAGGAAGGACTTATCCCTTTTAGCGGAATTAGTGAAGACTGTTTGAGCGGGGGCCGGGGACGGCATAATACCTCGGACAAGGAAATACGTTATCTAATTGGTAGCGTATTGCCGGATGCGCGCCGGAGGGCGCCGTTGAGAAAGGTCTCGATTATGTCTGAGAATACGGTCATGCACGGTGCGGTTGCTGCTGCCGAACCGAGCGTTCGCGAGGCGGCGCTTGAGGCGGAGGATGCTCGCCGCGCCCTGGTTGCGGAGCTCGCGGGTCTTGGGGCGACGATGGCCGCAGCTATGGATGCCGACCCGAGCTTTATGCCTTGCGGGCAGGCCTTTGGTGTTGTGATTGATGGTCTGGCGGCCGCTGCCGCATCGACGAGCGTCGTGGAGCTCGGCGCGCTCTCGGAGGTTGTGCGCGCCCGCAGCGAGCATGTGGCGGCGCACCGCGGCGTCTCGCAGGGAAGCGCCGCCGACGTGCGTCATGCTATGGGCGAGGCCTCGGGGAAGCCGACGATGCGCGCCCATCTTCTTGCCGAGCTCATGGGCATCGCCTTGGCGGCGCAACGTGGTATGTCGCTCGGTGCCATGTCGGACGAGGTGAACGAGCTGCTCGTCCGCGGGCTCGATGCGCTTTCTTATGGCGAGGATACCGAGTACGTGGTGGAGTGCCTCGCGAACTGCGCGTCGGCATCTGCCCACGCGTTTGCGCTCGTGGCGTAGGCGTCAGGCGTTCTGGGCAATGGCGGAGCGCAAGAGCCGCATAAACGCCTCCATAACAGGGGTTACCCACTTCTGGTCGCGATACAGGAGCTGAATCGCCATCCGAGGCAGTTCAAGGCTGGTGCGAAGTTGCACAAGAGATCCGTCTTCCAAGGCGGCTGAGGCGGAGAAGCGCGGTACAAGCGCAACGCCCGCGCCGTCTGCCGCAAGGCGAACGAGCATCTCGGTGCTGCCCGTCTCGATTGTGGGGGTGACAACAATATCGTGCTCGGCGAGGGCGCGGTCGAAATCGTGCCGGTAGCTCTCGCCGCGCTCTGTCAAGACAAAGGGCAGGTGCGCCAGGCCCTCGGGATCGAGTGAGGTATCGGCCTCGGGCACAAGGCCGGGCGCGGCTACAAGCACCACCGCGTCGTCATGCAGCGTCTCCCGCGTAAAGCCCGGGAGCGTTATGGGCTGTTCGAAGGTGAGTATAAGATCGAGCTCGCCTCTGCGGCACTTGTCGGCAAGCTCCTCGAGGGCGGATGTCATCACTACGACCTGTGCCGCAGGGTGCTCGCGCGCAAATACGGCAAGCACGGGCGGCAGCAGCGAGGTGGCGGTTGACTCCACGCTGCCGATGCGAAGGGTGCCGGTGAGGTCACCCTCGTCGGCAGCGGGGGAGACGGCTGCCGCGGCGGCAGCCGCTGCCTCCATGAGAATGTGGGCATGAAAAGCAAAGGTGCGACCAGCGTCGGTCAGGATGACGCCGCGCGGTACCCGCTCGAAAAGTGCCGCGCCTAGCTCGGCTTCCAGCTGCTTGATCTGCATGGTGACCGCAGATTGGGAATAGCCGAGCTTGACGGCCGCATGCGAGAAGCTGCCCACTTCGGCAACTTTTAAGAAGGTCTCCACTACGCGCAGCTCCATCCCTTGCCCCTTTCCACGGTTCACGCTGCTACAGATAGCTATCAAAAAAATTGATACAAGTATAGCAAGTATGAATTTTACATATGGACGACTCCCGACGATGATAGTGCCGTACCGCACGAACGCAACGAGGGAGGATGCCCATGTACACCCGCGAGACGCAGATGGAGCAAGAGGTCGAGCGCGCCGCCGTGCGCTTTGTATGCGACCTCTTCGAGTGCAACCGCAACCTGTCGGACGGGCCGGTCATCAACGAGCCCGCGCCGGAACACCTCGCCCGGCTCGCCGAGCGCGTCATCCCCGCTGAAGGGCGCCCGCTCGAAGAGGTCGTCCGCGAGATGGAGCGTGACGTGATCGGCTACGGCTACAACGCCGACCATGCCCGCTTCATGGGCTTTGTTCCGGGTCCGACCTCGGCCATCTCGTGGCTGGGCGATATGATCTCGGCGGGCTACAACCGCCACGCGGGAAGTGTCGCCAACTATCCCGCGGGGCACGCCGTGGAGGAGGGCCTTATCCGCTGGCTCTGCGACAAGGCGGGATTCCCGGCGGGTGCGAGCGGAACCTTTGTCTCGGGCGGGTCGATGGCAAACTTCACCGCCTGCGTGGCGGCGCGCGACACGGTTCTCGACGAGCGCGATTGGCCGCGCGCGGTGGCGTACGTGTCCGGGCAGACGCACAGCTCGGTCGCTAAGGGCCTGCGCATGATGGGCGTGACCGATGCACGCATCCGCACGATCGCGGTCGACGACCTGTTCCGCATGAGGACCGACGAACTCGCTCGCGCCATTCATGAGGATCGGGCGGCAGGACTCGCGCCGTTCATGGTCATTGCCACGGCGGGCACCACCAATACGGGGTCGGTAGATCCTCTACCCGAGATTGCTGCCATCTGTAGGCGCGAGGGCCTGTGGATGCACGTCGACGGAGCCTTTGGTGCAAGCGTGCTTCTCACGCGCTACCGCGATCTGCTCGCGGGCGTGGAGCTCGCCGACTCGCTCAGCTGGGACGCGCATAAGTGGCTCTTCCAGACCTATTCGTGCAGCATGCTGCTCGTGCGCGACGAACGCACGCTTCTCAAGAGCTTCAGCGCGCACCCCGAGTACCTCGCCGACTTGGAGGGCGACGCGGATCTGGTGAACCCTTGGGATCTGGGTCCTGAGCTTACCCGCCCCGCGCGCGGGCTCAAGCTGTGGTTCACGTTGCAGGTGATGGGTGCCGACGGCATGGCCGACTGCATCGAGCACGGCTTCGACCTCGCCCGCTGGGCGGAGGACGAGCTGCGCGCCACGCCGGATGTCGAGATTGTTTCGCCCGCGCAGATGGCCATGGTGAACTTTCGCTTCGCACCGGCCGGCATGAGCGAGCGCGAGCGCGATGCCTTCAATGCGCGCGTCTCCGCGCGCATGCTCGAGAGCGGCTATGCGGGCGTCTTCACTACCGAGCTCGCCGGCAAGAAGGTGCTGCGCCTCTGCGCGATCCATCCCCGCGCGCATGAGGAGGAGATGCGCGAGGTGGTGCGCCGGCTCGCCGCCTTCGCAGCGGAAAGGCTCGGTGCGTAGGCATCGCGTATCCGGTTTTGCTCGTTGGTAACCGGTTGGAAACACACGCGCCGCTCACGGGATTGTGGGTGGCGCCTTTGCCTGCCTTTGCTACACTTCATACCAATGCAGTGCCGGGAGTCGGCGCTGCCGGCGAAGGGACTCGCGGCACTATGGTTATGGGAGAGAACATCTGGGCAGGTAAGGCCATCTCGGCCGCTGCCGCATGCTCGCTCCTAACCCTAGCGCTACTACGCGCTGATGCGCGCTAGGGTCCTTCCCGTCTGAGCGGTTGTAACCGCACGTTACTTCAGAAGCACCCCGACGCGCATCTGCCCAACGCCTTGCAGGGCGTGACGCGCGACGGGAGCGCCCGCGCCCCGGCCAGAGCAACAGGAGGACCGTATGACCCGCAAGATCGCCATCTTTGACACCACGCTCCGCGACGGCGAGCAGTCGCCCGGCGCTAGCATGAACACCGAGGAAAAGCTCATTGTTGCGCGCCAGCTCATCCGCATGAACGTGGATGTTATCGAGGCGGGTTTCCCCATCTCGAGCCCCGGCGACTTCAAGAGCGTCTCCGAGATTGGTCGCCTCGCGGGCGACAAGTGCGTCGTTTGCGGCCTCACGCGCGCCGTCGACAAGGACATCGAGGTTGCGGCGGAGGCGCTCAAGACCGCCAAGCGCCCGCGTATCCACACCGGCCTCGGCGTCTCCCCGAGCCACCTGCGCGACAAGCTCCACCTGACCGAGGATGAGGCCATCGAGCGCGCTATCCGCGCCGTCAAGCTCGCCCGCAACTTTGTGGACGATGTCGAGTTCTACGCCGAGGACGCCGGCCGCGCCGATCAGGACTTCCTGGTGCGCATCATCGAGGCGGCCATCAAGGCGGGCGCCACGGTGGTGAACATCCCCGACACCACGGGCTACAACATGCCGTGGGCGTTCGGTGCGCGCATCGCCGACCTGCGTGCGCGCGTGGACGGCATCGAGGACGCTACCATCTCCGTGCACACCCATAACGACCTCGGCATGGCGACAGCGCTCGCCATCGAGGCCGTGCGCAACGGCGCGACGCAGGTTGAGTGCACCATCAACGGCCTTGGCGAGCGCGCGGGCAACACGGCGCTCGAAGAGGTGGTCATGGCCATCAAGATGCACGGTGCCGAGCTCGACGCGCACACCGACATCGTTACCCAGGAGCTGACGCGCGCCTCTAAGCTCGTGAGCTCGATCACGGGCATGACGGTGCAGGCCAACAAGGCTATCGTCGGCGCCAATGCCTTCGCGCACTCCTCCGGCATCCATCAGGACGGCGTCCTCAAGGCGCGCGACACCTACGAGATCATCGACCCGGCAGACGTGGGTGCCGGCGGCTCGCAGATCATTCTCTCCGCGCGCAGCGGCCACGCGGCGCTGCGCCATCGTATGGCGGAGCTCGGCTACACCTTTGCCGATGACGAGTTTGAGAGCATCTACCAGGCGTTCCTCGAGGTCGCGGATAAGAAGAAGGAAGTGTACGACGAGGATCTTGAGTCCATCGTGCACGAGCGCGAGCGCGAGACCCGTGCCATCTGGACCCTCGGTGCCGTGCAGGTGTCCTGCGGCTTCCCGCTCACGCCCACGGCAACGCTCACCTTGGTGGGCGAGGACGGCGCCGAGCACACGGTGGCCGCATTTGGCACCGGCCCCATCGACGCGGTCTATAAGGCCGTGAACCAGATCGTGAGCGTGGAAAACGACCTCTCCGAGTTTGCGATCAAGGCAATCACGCGCGGCATCGATGCACTGGGCGAGGTCACGGTGCGCGTGACGGCGGGCGACGGCCAGGTCTACACGGGCCGCGGCTCGGATAACGACATCATCGTGTCCTCCACCAAGGCCTACATCAACGCGCTCAACCGCCTCATTTCTGAGCAGCGGCAAGCGTAAGGCCACAAGGGGAGGTCCGGGATTTCATCCCGTGCTCAAACAGCTTCGCGCTGCGCGCTCAGAACTGCGCGCGGGACGAAACCCCGACCCTCCCCATGGACAGCTCCCTTTGTTTTCAGATTGTTCGAACGAGGTTATACATCACAGGGGGATTCGGGTGCATCCTCCGCGCGCAGTTCCGCAGGCAAGCGAAGCGCAGCCGAGGACTGTCTGAGCACGGAGGATGCACCCGAACCCTCGGGGAAGGATAGAGGAGTATCAATGGCTAGACCTATGACCGTGGCCGAGAAGATCTTGGCTGCACACGCCGGGCTCGATGAGGTGCGCCCCGGCCAGCTTGTAGAGTGCGACCTCGATATCGTGCTCGCCAATGACATCACGGCGCCCATTGCCATCGATGTCTTCCGCGAGCTCGGAGCAACGCAGGTGTTCGACCGCGACCGCGTGTGCCTTGTGCCCGACCACTATGCGCCCAATAAGGACATCAAGAGCGCCGAGCAGACCAAGAAGATGCGCGACTTTGCCCATGAGCAGAAGATCACGCACTATTGGGAGCAGGGCTGCGCAGGTATCGAGCACGCGCTTCTGCCCGAGCAGGGCGTTGTGGTCCCGGGCGACCTCATCATCGGCGCCGACAGCCACACCTGCACCTACGGCGCGCTCGGCGCGTTCTCCACGGGCGTGGGCTCAACCGATGCAGGCGTGGGCCTTGCGACCGGTCGTGCTTGGTTCAAGGTGCCCCCCACCATCAAGTTCGTGATCGACGGCGAGCTCACCGACGGCGCCGCCGCAAAGGACATCATCCTCCACATCATCGGCCTCATTGGCGTTGACGGCGCGCTCTACCAGGCTATGGAGTTCACCGGTTCCACCATCGCGAACCTCTCGATGGAGGGGCGCATGTGCATCTCCAACATGGCGATCGAGGCGGGCGGCAAGGCCGGCATCATGGAGGTCGACGATGTGGCACGCGCGTGGCTGCGTGATCGCTGCGAGCGCGATTACGTGGAGTACCACGCCGATGCGGATGCGGAGTACGCCCAGGTGATTCATATCGACGCGGCGGACATCAAGCCGTGCGTCTCCTGGCCGCACCTGCCTTCCAACACGCATCCTGTGACGGAGAGCCGCGACATCAAGATCGACCAGGCGGTCATCGGCAGCTGCACCAACGGCCGCATGGAGGACATGCGCGCTGCTGCCGAGGTGCTGCGCGGCCGCCGTGTGAACGAAAACGTGCGCTGCATCGTGATTCCCGCTACGCAGGCAGTCTTCAAGCAGTGCATGGCCGAGGGTCTGGCCGATGTCTTCATCGACGCCGGCTGCGTCTTCTCCACGCCCACCTGCGGCCCGTGCCTTGGCGGCTACATGGGCATCCTCGCGGCGGGGGAGCGCTGCGTCTCCACCACCAACCGCAACTTCGTCGGCCGTATGGGTGACCCCACCTCTGAGGTTTACCTCGCGAGCCCGGCTGTTGCGGCTGCCTCTGCCGTGGCGGGCCACATCGCCCTGCCGAGCGACCTGTAAGTCGGGCGAAGGGGGCCGGATGCATCATCCCGTGCTCAAACAGCTTCGCGCTGCGCGCTCAGAACTGCGCGCGGGACGATGCATCCGGTCCCCTCGACTGCTTACTGGTTGTTCTGTCGATTAAGCGTGTTCGCAGCGGGGGTGTGGGAGCATATCCTCCGCGCGCAGTTCCGCAGGCCAAAGGCCGAGGACTGTCTGAGCACGGAGGATATGCTCCCACACCTCAACAGACGGACAAGGAGGATCATCCCATGAAGTTTGAAGGTACCGTTTTCCGCTATGGGCGCGATGTGGACACCGATGTCATCATCCCCGCGCGCTACCTCAACAGCTCCGACCACGCGCATCTGGCGGCGCATGCAATGGAGGACCTCGACCCCACCTTTGCCACCCGCGTCCAGCCGGGCGACATCGTGGTTGCGGAGGAGAACTTTGGGTGCGGCTCCAGCCGCGAGCACGCGCCGGTCGCCCTCAAGGCGGCGGGCGTTTCGTGCGTCATCGCCAAGAGCTTTGCGCGCATCTTCTACCGTAACGCCATCAACGTGGGCCTCGCCATCATGGAGTGTCCGGAGGCCGTGGACGCCATCGCCGACGGCGCGCGTGTGGCGGTCGACACCGAGACCGGCGCCATCACCAACCTCGACACCGGCGCCACCTTTACGGCTGAGCCCTTCCCGCCCTTTATCGCCGAGATTATCGAGGCGGGCGGCCTGGTGGAGCGCACGCGTCAGAAGCTCGCCGCGAAGTAGCGATTTCTATAATCAGCCGTAAGTCGGGAAAAAAGGCACTCACGGCTGGTTATAGCATGTTTAAAGCGTTTAAATCAGCCGTAAGTCATGGTAATGATGAGATACGGCTGAATAGGCCCCTTGGAGCTTGAGTTGCTGGAGCGGAATATGGATAACCCGTTTGCATCCGGCCCGTCGTCGATTGATTGGAGTTGCAACGTGAAGAAAACCTATCAGATCTGCTGTTTGCCGGGCGACGGCATTGGCCCCGAAATCATCGCCGAGGGCAAGAAGGTGCTTGCCGCGGTGGGTGACAAGTACGGTGTGGCGTTTGCCTGCGAGGATGCGCTCATTGGCGGCGCTGCCATCGATGCTACCGGCAATCCTCTGCCCGATGAGACGCTTGCCGCCGCAAACGCCTCGGACGCGGTGCTGCTCGCCTCGGTGGGCGGGCCCAAGTGGGACACGACCGACCCCGCGGCACCCCGTCCCGAGCAGGGGCTCCTGAAGATCCGCAAGGAGCTCGGTCTTTACACCAACCTGCGCCCGGTCCAGATCTTCGCCGCGCTCGCCGACGCCTCGACGCTGCGCCCGGAGGTCATCGACGGCGTGGACATGATGATCGTGCGTGAGCTCACGGGCGGTCTCTACTTTGGCCGCCGTGAGCGCTTCTATGACGAGGAGGGCGCCGGCACGGACGGTGCGCCCGGCCAGCGCGCCTACGACACGCTCGAGTACCGCGAGTACGAGATCGAGCGCATCGCGCGTCAGGCGTTTGAGGCTGCCCGCAAGCGCCGTGGCAAGGTGTCGAGCGTCGACAAGGCAAACGTGCTCGAGACGAGCCGTATGTGGCGCGAGATCGTCCACCGCATCCACGATACGGAGTACCCGGACGTGGAGCTCGAGGACGTGCTCGTGGACAACGCCGCCATGCAGCTCATCAACCGCCCCGCCACCTTCGACGTAGTGGTGACCGAGAACATGTTTGGCGACATTCTTTCCGACGAGGCTGCGCAGATTACGGGGTCACTCGGCATGCTCGCCAGCGCGAGCCTGGGCGACGGCGTGGCGCTCTACGAGCCGAGCCACGGCTCTGCGCCCGATATCGCGGGACAGGGCATCGCCAACCCCTTGGCGCAGATTCTCTCGGTCGAGATGATGCTGCGCTACAGCTTTGATATGGGAGATGCGGCCGACGACATCCGCCGTGCGGTGGCCGCGGTCCTCGACGAGGGCTGGCGCACACGCGACATCGCCGATGCGGCGACGCCCGCCGAGAAGATCCTCGGCACTACCGCCATGGGCGACAAGGTGGTAGAGCGCCTGTAGACGCGACGCCCCTACGGATTGAGCGAGCCGCCGAAGTAGGGGATGAAGAGCAGAAGCGCCGCGAGGTTCACGGCAAATAGAACGATACCCGCCACCTCGATCACGATTGCCCACCGCGGTCGGGGTGCGCGCTGTGTGAGCCCCGCCGCGGCAAAGACGCACAGAATAATACTCACGCCGAGGCCCACCATGCACAGGCCCTCGCAAAACGCGAGGCGGGGCAGGTCGGCGGCAGCGACGGTGGCGTAGTGATAGCTGTGCAGCAAGCTTACATCGCCCGTTGCCATCATGTACGCGCCCGGCGCGATGCCAAAGAGCGAGCCCGCCGCGCCAAGCACGCCGCATACAAGAAGGCGGGTTTTTAGGGTCATGCCGGAGAGCATCCCGGTGTCGCCGCCGGTGATGAGGCCGCCGTTGTGGCGGATAATCGAGGCGAGCATCACAACAATGCCCGCAATCATGACGATAACGCCGACGACGCTTGCCCATGCGGGCAGTACGCTCGGCACCATAAGCATGCAGCCCACGCCTGCGGCGACAAGACCCGCACCGGTCTCGCGCGCGAGCGGGGCGAGTTCGGCGGCGGGCGTTGTGGCGTAATGGTAGCTGTGCAACAGACGCGGGTTGCCGGTCACCATCTGCCAGATGCCGAGGGCGACGATGCAAAGTCCAATGCCAACGGCGATGGCCGTACCGATGAGCGATTCCATAGGTGCCGCCTTTCACGATACCGTCTGAAACGTGCCCGCTATTGTAGTCCTCTCAGGCGCGATGGGCGGGAGTTTTTCTGGTACTCGGCGGGCGGCATCACGCTGCGTGCGGCAGGTCTTTCGTCTTGGGGAGCGGTGTGTTGTCGGCGAGAATCTCATCCAGCTCGGCGTCAAGCTCGCTCATATGCCTTACCTGCGGGTTCTCAACCAGATGCCCCTGCGCCATAACGTAGAGCGGCTGCCGCAGATGCGCGAGGTCCTTGAGCGGGTTTTCTCGCGTGACGAGGATATCTGCCGAGAGCCCCTCCGCAATGCGCCCGCAGACGTCGTCAAGTCCGAGGATCTGCGCGTTGATGGCGGTGGCGGTATGCAGGGCAAAGGCGGGTGAGACCTCAGCATACTTGGCAAAGTATGCCACCTCGCGCCACATGTCGTAGTGTGTGACGTACGGGCAGCTCGAGTCGGTGCCGAGCCCCACGGTGATGCCGAGCTCGAGTGCGCGACGCGCCCCCTCGACAATGCCCGCGCAGACGATGTCGCCGTTCACCTTTTGTACGTCGCTCGAGTGCGTCTTCTCGGCAGGAAGCTTCACAAACGGCAGTGCAGGTGAAATGGTGCAGGTAAGCGTGGGTGCACGGCCCGCGAGCTGCTTGCCCGAGCCGCTCTGAAAGAGCTCCTCGATCTGAGGTGTCATGGGTGCGCCGTGTTCGATGGTGTCGACGCCGCCCTCAAGCGCGGCAAGCACGCCGTCGGTACTCTCCACGTGTGCCATGACGGGAAGCCCCGCCTCGTGGCTCGCCGCGCAGGCTGCCTCGATCATGGCGGGTGGCATACGGAGCACGCCCGGCTCGCCGACCTTCTCGGCATCAAAGACGCCGCCGGTGATGAAGAGCTTGATGACGTCCGCCCCCGCCTGGGCAAGCGTGCGCACGGCGCGGACGGCGTCCTCGGGCGTCTCACATACCTTGGCAAAAAGACCGGCGCCGTGTCCGCCGGGGACGGTGATGCCGGTGCCGGGCGCCACCACGCGCGGTCCCGTGAAGCGACCGGCGCGGATTTGGTCGCGGCACCAGATGTCGCCAAGCGCGGGGTCGCCCGCGCCGCGTACGGTCGTGACGCCGCTTGCGAGCTGCGTTACGACGGCGGACTTGATGAGCTTGTGGATGAGGGTGCGGCCCAAGGGGTTTGACTGGGCGAGCTTGATAAGCGCGCTCGCGTTGCCCGAGCTCACCGGGGTTCCGCTTCCAATAAAGTGCGCGTGTAGGTTGATGAGCCCCGGCATAAGGTAGGCGCCCGCAAGGTTGATAATGCGCGCACCGGGGGCGAGGCGTTTGGCGTGCGCATAGGCATCACCGCCAACCGGCGCCTCGGCAATATGCGCGATTGTGCCGTCGCGCACGATAACAATGCTGTCCGAACGAGGCTGCATGTCCGCCGTACCGTCCAGAATGGTTGCGTTGATGAACGCGAGGTCACGCTTCTCTGGCTTCATGGGTGCGCCTTTCGCCGTGGTTGCGATGCTCTAAGCATACGCTCCTAGCACGCGCATGCGCCTGTCAATTGCGCTTGCCGGCAGCGAATGTACCGCGCCGGGGTGTCCTTGGGTATCATGGACAAAGCTATGGGGATAAGGAGCGGCCGTGCAAGAAGAACGCCTCACCGAAGACTTGGTAAACCGCCTGCTCGAGGCGGCGACTCCCGAGGCGTTTCTTGCCGAGGACGATGCTGTTATCGACCGCTCGCTCGCCGATTATCTGAACGAGCTCCTTGCGGACCGGAAGGCGCGTTTTGATGCGAAGTTCAACCGGTCGCGGCTGGCCGCCGATTCTGGCGTGAACAGCACCTTTGTATACGATATCTTTGACGGCAAGAGCATGCCGGGCCGCGATAACGCCATCATGCTCGCCTTTGGCCTGCGCTGCGATGTGCGTGAGACGCAGCGCTTGCTCAGGCTCGCAGGCGTCTCTGAGTTGTGGCCCAAGCGCCGGCGCGACGCCATCATCCTCTGGTGTGTGAAACACGGTATGACGCGCGTGGCCTGCGATGATGAGCTGTATCGTTTGGGCGAGCGCCCGCTGTTTGACCCTAAGGCATAAGGAGGCGCGATGGACGAGCGTGCGGTGCGACAGGCTATGAGCATCGATGATGCGTACGTGGTCGAGCGACGCCTGGCCAAAGGCTCGGACGGTGTGACAGAGCTCGTGAGCATAGACGGCGCCGGCCCGTTCGTGCGTCGGCGCATACCCATCGCTCGTGCGCGTCGTGCGGTTTGGGCGGCGCTCGCAGACTGCCAAGATCCACGCCTGCCGCATGTTCGGACGAGCTATGAGCTGCCAGACGAGTACGTGGTGGTGCTCGACTACGCAGAGGGCGAGACCCTCGCCGATCTGGTCGCGCACGAGGGCGCCTTATCCTGTTCCCAGGTGTGCGACCTTGCTGCCGATCTTTGCGGGGCACTTTCCGTGCTGCATGCGCACGGCCTGGTGCACCGTGACGTGGCGCCCGCGAATATCGTTGTGGGCGAGAGCGGCGTTCGCCTCATCGATTTTGGCAATGCGTGCCTGCCTGCGCAGGAGCAGGAGGAAGAGAACCCGCGGGGAACGTGGGGCTTTGCTGCGCCCGAGCAGCACGGCTTCACGCAGGTGGACGCCCGTGCCGATCTGTATGCGGCGGGCCGCGTTGCCGCGTTCGCGCTTACCGGGGCATTGCCCGAGGGCAACACCCAGCGCGAGCTCCGCGACCACGTGGCGCACCTGCCTGAGGCGGTTCGCACCGTTATCGAGCGTGCTTGCGCCTTTGAGCCGAGTGCGCGCTATCAATCTGCCGAGGAACTCGCCCGTGCGTTTAGCGCCGCATGTGCAGGTGAGGCCGTGCCTGCGGAGGATGCCGCGAACTCCGGCGCGCCCACTAAAGGCGCTGCGCCCGCAGGCGTTGCGGCCGCAACACCCCAAGGGGCTGCTGAGGTCCCGCCAACAACATGGCCGCAACATTCTGTACAGGCGGCTCCTTCTGCGGGACGGCGCTGGTCTGCTAAGCGCATCGTTGGCGTGTGCGCGATTGCCCTCGTTGTGGTGGTTGCGATCGCCGCCGTCGCCATGAACATGAATCAAACTCAGGCGAATCTCATCCCGCCTGAGGGCCTTGAGAAAGATGAGCAGGTGGACGCAGATGTCCCTGCGGTTGGCGATGCCCCTGCGGCAACCGACGACTCTGCTGCTACCGGCGTGACAGCGGGTATCTCAACCGATGACATCGCCCGTGCGCATGCGGCGCTCAAGTTCGTCGAGACCGGTTGGTCCATCGATGCGAACGGTTACATCAGCTACGCCTTCGCCCTCGAAAACACGAGCGACGACCTGCTTGTTGACTTTCCTGTGGTGACTATAACGGGATACGACGATGCGGGTTCGGTAGTCTCATCCGACACCATGACGCTCGCCGCGCTCTATCCCGGGCAGACGCAGTACTGCGCGAGTATTGCCGGCAATGGGGCAGGTGCGGCTTCGGTCGAGTTCAGCATCGGAATGCCCGCTGATTGGGGTGTCAGACGCACCACGGGGAGCGCGAGCACCTACGAGGTCACCGACGCTATCCTCGTAAGCGACAGGTTTGATGGCTCGGCTGCCACGGGCAAGGTACGGCTTGCCGTCGCGGGCGATGATATGAAGACCGCTATGGGAAACATCGCCCTGACCGCTCTTGTGCGGGACGACGCGGGTTCCATCGTGGCAAGTGGCGAGACGTACATCGACATGATTCCCGAGGGCTCAACGGCATCCTTTGAGATTCCGCTCTTCACTCCGGCCGCCTCTGGAACGCTCGAGGTCCATGCTCGAACGTGGTAGGACCGACGTGTGCCGCCGAGCAGAGGGACGAACGCACCTGACGTTATAAGGGGACAGGAGGGACCTCTCCTCTTTCCGCCATATCTACGAGAACGTCTTCCACAAGGTCAACAAGCCCGTGCAGTGCCCCCTCCTGCCGGTCGTCAACACAGGAGAGAGACGGAAACTCTGCGACGGTAGCGATGAAGCTGGAATCCTCCTCCGACCAGAACACGCGATAGGTATATTCATTCGCTTTACGAGCCATCGCTTGTCCTCCTTCACGGCGGCAGCAATCTACTCAATCTGATACCCAGCAATTCAGTTGGCAGCTGAAGAATCCGTGCTGCCGATTCGCGAAAATCGCAACGACCTTCTCGAAAGGATGCGCGCGAGCGCATCAAACCCATCGAGAAGGGATGACGATGAGCGATTGGAATGCAGCTATGGGACGCGAACGCAAACGCTGCGACAACGCGGCAGAGGGCGCCTTGCGCCGTATTCTTGCCGCCCGGTTACCGGGCGGTACAGGATGGGGTGGGAAGGAGGTGCCCATGTGGCAACGGTCTGAGGTCGAGCGCCTCACGGGCTTGTCGCGCCATGCGATTCAAGACCTGTGCAATCAAAACACGAGCCGTGACGGTCTGGGGTTTTGGGTCCCCGCGGTGTCCAAGCCGGGCTACGCGCGCTACGACGAGGGCGACCTCCTCGCGTTCTACCTGGTGCGGCAGCTTACCCGTGCCGGTTTTACGCTGGCAGAGGTGGAGCCGGTGGTGTTTGGCATGCTCGAGGACGATGAGTCGTTCGAGCGCGCGCTAGAGAGCAAAGAACGCCGGCTTGTTGCGCAGCGCGATGCAGTGGAGGCCAAGCTCGCGGCTCTTGAGCTTCTGGAGGACGCGGTGCCGAGTGCACCCGAGAATCGCCTCTACACCATCATGGGCGAGGCGCTCAGCTCATGCGCGGATGCAGCGATTGATGTGGCCACAGAGAAAACTTCGCTCGAAAGCCAAGATGCCGAGCTCTTGCGGCAGAGGCTGCTTGGCGCAGTGTTCGAGATGCTCCACGTCATCAAGGGGGACCTTCCCTGTTTTTGGCGGCGGTCGAGCGCGCCTCATCGCGATCATGGCGAGAAGTGTGGTCTAGAGCATGTCGTGCACGCCCTGAATGACCTTCAGCAGGCGGGTGTTCGCCCTGCAGCTCGTCCCTCGCGCGCCTTTGTCGTTGCAACGGCCCAGCGTCTAGCGGGCATCGCCTCCACAGGGCGTTCCGGGCTCGGCGGAGATCATCTTCAACCGCGAGCCAAGGCTGCCGTGTACTCACTCGAAGCGTTTTGCGCTGCGCCCGAGACCGGCGTGCCCATCGAGCTCGTCTTTGGCAACGGATCGTACGGCTTTCTTGCGCAAGCGACGCGCGCTTGCGCTGCAGAAATCGACTAGGGAAAGGATGCAAGAAATGGACCAACACCAAGAAGTGTCCTCGGCAAAGGTGATGCTCATATTGAGAATCGCCATGGTCGCTTTGGCGGCTCTGCTGGTCGGCTGTTTCTTCCTGCCGTGGGGCTCTGCAATCGCGGAGTTTCGTGATGCCGCCGCGCAGATGCCTGAGGCGTGGTTCTACGAGCCTGCCGGCCTTACCGCTGCCGACGCCGTCGACCTGTCGCTTATGGAATACGCGGCTTCCTATCAGACGCTCGAGGCGGCGCTTCGCGACGTGTACGTTTCGATCATGTATGCCGCGGTCGCGCTGCCTGCCGTTGCGCTGCTGTTTGCAGCACTGGGCAAGCCCGTTCCTGCATCGATATTCGCCATGCTGACGCTCGCAGTCACAGAGCTTCTGCATTGGGATTTTACCGATCGAGGTGTGTTGCCCAACGCATCGCACGATTGGGGCGTCGCACCGACGGTCTATATGGGTGCGGCAATCGTGCTTATTGCGCTGGGCATCGCCTCGGCAGTACTCAAACATCGTGTGAAGAAGGCAAAGGCAGCATAAGGCTGCGGGGTAAGGAGGAAACATGAGGTCAATGTGGGCAAAGGTTCTGTGTGTGGCACTGGCAGGGTGTATTGGTCTGGCTGGATGTTCTTCAGGAGGTGGAGCAGGCTCAGCGCCAAAAGGTGAGAGTACTGGTCAGGCGGTCACGCATCAGCCGGTAGAGGTCAAGGCGTCCCCCGATAAGTACACGTGGTACATCAAGGATTACGTTGGGATGAATGCCGCTTCGGTTGGTTATACCGCTCTGGACGGGTCCCGTCGCGATGCATACGGAGCTGGCAACATCAAAATCGTCTATCTCACTGAGGACGGAACCTACTTGGACTACGACCTGAAGTCAGAAGAGGAGGATGGCTCCGAGACGGATGCCGAGGCCATGCTCAAGGACTATATGGTCACAGCTCAGAACATTGCTCCCAACTCTGAGATGAAGTACACATTTATGCTTGATGAGAACGGCGAGGAGTACGATGCCCTTGTTGACGGGCAGAGCTACGACGAGATTGTTCTTGCGGTAGCGCCGGTTGGTGGCAGGGGTTCCTCTGTGCAGCCGACTGAAATACAGGCAGCTCCCGACAAGTACACCCGTTACGTGAAGGATTATGTTGGTCGCAATCTTGCCACCTGCGGCTACCTCTCGCTTGGGGGAACGTATAACGATCACTACGGACAGGGCTATATCCAGTTCGATATCACTGCAGATGATGGGTCATATGTCGACATTAATGACGAGGCATCGCTGAGAAGCTATAAAGTGACCGGTCAGAGCGTCGCGCCCAACAGCGAGATATCGTTTACGTTCATGACTGACCCCACAACGGGCGAAGAGTACAGCAACCTCGTGGAATCCCAGAGTGTGGAGTCCATCAACCTCACCGTAACGAAGGTTGAGGAAGGCTAGGCGAGCGCCGCTAGAAATCGATGAGGTCGCGCACCTTCACGTCGAGTGCCTGTGCGATGCGAATCAAAACGTCGATGCCAACATCAGCCGTTCCCGTCTCGATCTTCCAGAGATAGGAACGGCTGGTTCCGGTCATAAGGGCGAGCTGGCGCTGCGAGATGCCACGCTCGGCTCGCTTCGACCGTATACGAGAGCCCAAGGCCCGCTTGTCGTGCACGTTATCCATTTCTCTAGCGTACGTGCGGTATGATGCAAAGTGGCTCTCTAAAGAGAGTCATCTGGTTGAACCCTAAGGAGATAGAGTGAGAAAAGTACGGGCATTATTCTTGGCTTTGACAAGTGTGGCACTAACGCTTTCTCTGGTTGGCTGTAGCTCTCAGGGCGAACCAGATGAGGTGACGATACAAACTGCTGATAATGCTTTAACGGTTTCGCTCGAAGTCGAATGCAGGTCTAACCTATTTTTCAGTCGCTATGACATCGCATTTTATGTAGACGAGGAACTCCAAGAGGTCATAGACCATGGCGCGACCAAACAGTATGAAATTGACTTGTCTGAAGGTGACCATGTGCTGAGGTTCGCCAAAGAAGACGATGACGGGGTCGACGGAAGTGCCGAAATAACAGTTGATGACAATATGGCTCTCAAGTGCGTTCTGGAATGCACCTCATCTCAAGTAGAGGTGCAGATGGTGCAATCTGTCTCCCCACCGATTGCATCAGACGAGGTTGTTTCAATGAGCCGCGATGATGTTCGAGAGGCATTTGAGCAGGCTGGATTCACTGAGATTCGTGAGGAAGAGTTAAGAGATCTTACTCCCGATCAGGCCGACCATAACTGGTTTGTCGGGTCAGTTTCAATCGATGGCGATGATTCTTTTGACAAGGAAAGCTCCTTCCTTGCTGATGATGAAGTGTTGATCTCTTACCATGTTCTTGGTGATATAAATCCCCCTGCATCCGCCTCAGAACTAGTCGGCCAGGATTATGAGAAAGTTGCCGAGCAGTTCGCTAGTGCTGGATTTAGCAATGTAAAGACAGAGCCGGCAGTATCCACGGGTGCGGTAGGAACGGTCAGTCAGGTGACCATCGGGGGCTTTTTCGGTTCTTCAGATTTTGCGCGCGGTGATTCTTTCCTCTTTGATGATCAGGTGACCATTCGGTACTACGAAGAGGGCCCCGATGTGGAGACTCCCGATACAAATTCGAATGCTGAAGTGGAAGAGGTGCTCACCGCTGACTCCTCTCCCGATCTAGCCAGCCTCCTCTCTTCGGGTGAAACCAACGCCTTTTGGTTCAGTTCAAGCTATCGCGGAAGAACGATTCAGTTTGATGGACATGTCGCGAGCTTAATGAACCATGAGAATTACTCTACCCGTTGGGATGTCTTGATTCTCGCGGGTAATAACGGAGCAAGCCCATCTGTAGGGCCCAATTTCAAGTTGGTCAATGTCAGCTTCTATGACATGAACGTAACTAACGCAGATACATTACGCGAGGGACAAAACATAACGGTCACCGCTGTCGTAGGAGATTACGATTCCGCGACAGATTGGTTAGAGCTCGATCCTGTTTCGATTTCGATTAGATAGCAGAAAAACTCCTCTCAATCGATTGGAAGCCCCTAGTGTTTTGTGCTCAATGTGGTAAGCAGCTAAATGATGACGATCGTTTTTGTCCCCGATGTGGTAAGCCGGCTGGTGCTCCGGCGCAGAGCGGGCTGGGCAAGGGACGAGAACAATGGGAGGGAACCGTATTCAAATGTCCCCGCTGCGGTGAGGTGCTCGATGCATTTTCTGCAGCCTGCCCGTCGTGCGGTTTCGAGCTTCGTGATGCGAAAGCGACGACTTCTCTAAATGACTTATCGCTAAAGCTACAGGAGATTACGGCGTCTGCTGGCAAGGGCGTAAAGCAGACGTTATTTGAAAGACTTCGGCACGATACGACGGAAGTCGACAATCGAGCGGTGGCTTTGATCAAGGCATTTCCCATACCCAATACCAAGGAAGATCTTATTGAATTCATCATTATGTCTGCTGCAAATATCAACATAGACGCGTTTAATGAGATGAAGAGAGGTAATCTATCCTCTTCTGAGATTGCGATGTCCAATGCTTGGTTATCAAAACTTGAGCAGGCTTATCGCAAGGCGTCGATTGTCCTTGATGGTGAGGCATCATTTGCTAAGGCAAAAGAGATTTATGACAGCACGATGAAAAAAGTAATATCGGCCAGACATGCGGTTGTCCGGTTCTGGATTGTTCTGGGACTTGTATGGGCGGGAATCATCCTTTTCTGCCTTTTTATGGCGGCTGTAAGTTCTTAGGAAAAGTGAGATGTGATGAGCGTCTTTAACAAGAGCAACGGCGGTTTCATGGACGAGATCCGCTGCGACGAGCCAAGTTATCTCATCTGGAAGTGGCATCCGGCGGGGTCGCAGAAGGGCGCCAACCGCCGAGAGAACGCCATTCGTTGGGGCTCCTCGCTGCGTGTGCGCGACGGGTCGGTTGCTGCATTCGTCTATCACCAGAAAGATGGTACCTACGAGGACTTTATCGAAGGTCCGTACGACCAGATCCTCAAGACAGCCAACCTGCCGGTTCTGGCAAGCATTGTCGGCCTCGCATACGACGGCGGCACGCCTTTCCAGGCAGAGGTTTACTTCATCAACCTCGCTCAGGTGGTGCAAGTTCGCTTCGGTGTTCCGTTCTTCGATGTTTATGATCCGCGCTTCCTCGATTTTGGCGTTCCCGTGGCAGTGCGCGGAACGGTGACGTTTGCCATTAAGGACTACCGACAGTTCATCAAACTACACAGACTCGACGAATTCGATCTTGAGGCGTTTAAAAGTCAGGTGAAAGATGCGATTACGCGTTATTTGAAAGGCGCAGTCGCCAACGCCCCTGCGGATCTTGGCATCCCTCTCGTCCAGATTGAACGCAGCCTTGCCAAGATTCATGATGCGGTTGAGCCGCAGATTAAGGAACGCCTCTCGAGCGACTTTGGCGTCGCGGTGTCCGGTGTGGACATCTCCGCTATCGAGCTCGACAAGACGAGCGACGGCTACCGTCAGCTCATGTCTGTGACGCGCGATGTCGAGCAGGCGACCGTCCAAGCTCAGGCCGAGGTCAACATCAAGAACCTCCACGACCAGCAACGCATCAATGTCGAGAACCTCGAGGAGACCCTTCGTATCCAGCGCGAGGAGGCACAGCGCGCCCAACGCATGTCTACCGAGACCTCAAACATTGGCGCCTTCCAGCTCGAGAAGCAGGCAGAGGTGGGTGTTGCTGGCGCCAACGCGCTCGGCCAGATGGGCGCCAACGGCGCGACCGAGATGGGTGCTAGCTCCGGCGGTGGGTTCGACCCGGCGGCGATGATGGCTGGCATGGCTGTTGGTGGCGCCGTGGGTCAGAACGTCGCGGGGATGATGAGCGGCATGATGGGCGGGCTCGGCGGCCAGGTAGCGCAGCCCGGCGTCCAAGTTCCGCCCCCGGTCCCGCAGGTTGGCTACCACGTGGCCGTGAACGGCGCCGCGACCGGACCTTTTTCGCTCGCGCTTCTTGTGCAGATGACTGCTGCGGGCACCCTTACGCCCGACAGCCTCGTCTGGAAGCAGGGGATGGCCGAGTGGCGTCGTGCCGGGGACGTTGACGAGCTCGCTTCCGTTTTCGGCGGCGGCGCACCAGCCGGCATGCCACCAATCCCGCCAACCGCGTAAGGGGAGACAATGGACGAAAGCAGCTTCTACTCCATCGATAGACTCGTCGAGTTTGGCCTCACGCTCGGCGTGGCAACCCAGATGGCCAACTCCATGAACGCGAGCCTCCAGGCCATGCAGATCCCCGGGGCGAGAAATCCCATGCAGCCCAACGTGCTTGCGGAGGACCAGCCGCTCTTCTACGCGGTCCTCGACGGCAAGTCCGTGGGCCCGCTCGCTACCTCCGAGCTATCTCGTCTCATCGCCGAGAAGCGCGTGACCAAGGAGACTTACGTCTGGAAGCCCGGCATGCAAAATTGGCAGCTTGCGAAGAGTGTCCCTGAAGTGCTTACACTCGCTGCGCTGACCCCACCGCCCCTGCCCGGGCAGTGACGCGAGGTGGGTTTATTATTAGGGTGTTGGGGACGGGAGAAGGGTATCTTATGAGTGACGAGCGTCGTGATGATTTGGGGAGCGAACCCAATGTCTCGCCAAAACGTTCAGCAGAGGACTACGTAAACGCTGCGAACGCAGTCATTGATATTGCTGAAATCGCAGTCTCCTTTATTCCCGGTGGAAGTGCTGCGGCAACTGTTGCCACAAAAGCGCTGAAATACGCACCTAAGGCCCGGCTAATCATCAATCATTTACCCGATGTTGCCCCCGTTGCAGGCCAAGTCGCAAGCAAGATTCAGGATAAGGCGCCCGATGCTTTGAGCGGGCAGGCGGAGAAGTTTTTTGGCGCCGCTCGCGGAGCCGCCACAGCGGTAACCGAGAGGGGCCAAGCGGCTGGTGCTGCCATCAAAAGATCAATCGATGAAAAGGCGCAGGAGAAAGCTCGCCGCGAGGCGCGTCGGGCATTGTTGGACGGAGCGGGTATCCGCATGCCTGTTCCGCAGTTCCTCGAGAACTGGAATGCACAGGAGAAGCTTACCCAGGTTCACGAGGGGTATCTTGCCTACTGCGGTTGTTATGCTATTGCAACCTATTCTTCAGCTGTTAAGAAGGACGACTACAGCTCTTTCAAAGGCATCTATATTGGTAAGTCAGAGAACATGGGTTCAAGTATTCACGCAGATATAATTGGCCTTGGGAATGTAGACGTATATGCAGACGTGAAGTATAAGCAGCACGTCTATGTCCTTCTCTATCCATGTGAGCCCTCGAAACTAGATATTCTCGAATCCTCCCTCATTACGGCGTTAGATGCGGATGCTTCTTACAACGCGCCCAAGCTGTAGTAGTTGACTGATTAATCGCCTTATACCTTGGTAAACGTGAGTATGCGCGACCGAAGTCCGGCGCGCGGGTACGCGATGCCGAATTGTCCGCGTACTGGGATATGATTATGGATAACGGATGTGAGGGGGCGCTTATGTACGAGGATGAGAACCGCGATTTAGGTCCGGCCACAGAGTATGCCGAGGCAACGTATGTGGCAGAGCTCGCTGCAGGTCCCGATCCCATGGCATTTATGGTTCGCTACAAGTTTGTGGTGATCGCCATCTTGGTGGTCGTCGCGCTCGTTTCGGCATTGCCTCTGCGCGCCGTTTTCACCACGCCCGATACCTACGCTCCCACCATCGCGACCATCGACGAAAAGAAGGCGACGGTGCTTGGCCTCACCGCTGCCGCTGCAGGCGCCTCGGCGGCGATCACAGCTATCCCCGATGACGTGGGAACTCCTGTTGCGGACAAGCTGATGGACCTCTGCTCCAACTTCACGATTGTGCTTGTGGCCCTCTACCTCGAGAAATACCTGCTCACCATCTTTGGCTTCACCACGTTTGCCGTGCTTATCCCCGTGGCGTGCGCCCTCTTTGCGGTGTCGCTGCTGTTCTTCCGCAGCCGCGGTGGTGCGGTGTGCGCACACATCGCACGCAAGCTTTTGGCGCTCGGCGTTGTGCTCATGCTTGCAGTGCCGGTCAGCGTTTTTGTGACCGATATGATTGACACCACCTATGAGACATCTGCCGAGATTACAGGCGAGCAGGTGGACGAGGCCTCCGGGGCGGATGCGGAGGAGGGTGACGGTAACGTACTCGATTACCTTCTGAGCATCCCCGGCGCCGTGGTGGACGGTTTAACGTCGGTTTCCGAGGAGCTTCTCAACCAGGTGAACCGCCTCATCGAGTGGTTTGCCGTCATGGTGGTCACCTCGTGCGTGATTCCTATCCTCGTGCTCGCCTTCTTCCTCTGGATGGCAAATCTCATCTTGGGGATTAACATCGACGTTCCCATGAACGCGCTTAAGGCGCGGGGGAGTCGGCTCAAGCAGATGCCGGCTAAGGCCATGAAGCCTTCGCGCAAGGGATAGACCGCGCGAGGAGAAGGCGCGTGCCGTCTCGCACCATAGACAAACAAATGTTCGTATAGTAAAGTAGGACCAAACAATCTCATACATCAAAACTGAATACCACAATACGCTATAAATGTAGTAACTTAGAGGTAGATGAGTCGCCGATTTGAAGAGCGAGGAGGGCAAGGACTGATGGGGACGACGTTTAGGGAATACAAGAAAGCGCATCCCGTTGATGATGCCCTTATGGAGGAGGCTCGCAAGGCGACCGACGAAAAGATTCGGCTTTTTTGAGCTGCGCGAGGTGCGAAAGGCTTGTGGGCTGACTCAAACGGAGCTGGCGGCCTGCTTGGGAATAGGACAGAAGCGCATCTCTGCCGTTGAGAACGGCAAGCTTGACAACCTCAAGATTGATACCCTGCGACGTTACATCGCGGGTCTTGGCGGTACGTTGGAGATTTCAGCCCACCTACCGCAGGGGGATATCCGTCTTTCGTAAGCCGTCGTACGGATGTTGAGCGAAGGTGGCCGTCGGGCTGCGATGGACTTGCTTGCGGTCGGTATAACGGACGGATGAACGAGGTTCTACTTCTGTATGCTCCGCTTGCGGTCGAGTGCGTATGTGATGCCAGTGAGCACCCAGGCAACGAGGGAGAACGCCGCGCCCACAATGCCTACCTGAGCGAGGCCCATACCGCTCACCACCGCGCCGCCCACCGCGGTACCAAAGGCGATGCCGGTATTGAATGCGGTGGGCTCGAGCGAGCTCGCGAGCGTGAGCGCTTTGGGATGCCAGCGCCGTGCAGCCTTCATAAAGACGGAGATGCAGGGCACCGACACAATATACATGGTGAGGGCAAGGGCGAGTATTGCGGCGATGGCGGGAGCGGTGGCGCTTCCCAAAAGCCAGATGAGGGCAAGCATGGCTGCCTGGACGGGGAAGCTCGCCATAAGCGCGCGGAGCCCAAAGCGCGCATCCGCCCAGCCCGAGATGAGGTTTGAGAAGAAGCACATCACGCCGTACGCCATGAGCACGGTGCTGGCGCCGAGGGCGTTAAGGCCAACGACCTCCTCCAGATAAGGCGTGATGTAGCCGTAGAGCACGTACACCGATCCCACGCCAAAGACAAAAATGAGAGCGCCGGTTATGACCTGCGGCTCGGTAAGGAGCGATGCCTGCTCGCCCATGGTGGCGGGCTCGTCGGTCGCACCTGAGCGCGGCAGCGCCGCCAGAAGCGCAAGCGACGTGGCGAGCGCAAGCACGAGCGAGGCCACCATGACAAGGTGCCAGTCAAACGCATGGGCGATCATCTTGCCCGCCGAGGTGATAAGGACCATCGCCACGGAGAACGCGGCGTAAACCACCGAGATGGTCATGGAGGTGCGCTCGACGCCCACCAGCTCGGGAATGTAGGTGACGCCGAGCGCGAGCAAAGCTCCCGAGACGGCGCCCAGAAGCACGCGCGACGCAAGCAGAATCTCAAACGTGGGCGCGAACGTCATGGCAAGGTTTGCCAGACAGAAGAGAACGGTGTAGACCACAAGCAGAGGAAACCTGCGGAAACGTCCGGTCGTGATGGCGAGCGTGGGCGTGAGCACCGCATAGGCGACCGAGAAAAAGCTGATGAGCTCGCCCACGCGCGAGAGGCTCACTCCAAAGGACGCGGCGAGTTCGCTCTCGATGCCAATGACCACAAACTCCGAGCAGCCGAGCGAGAAACCGAGCACCACAAGCAAGGCGACGCAGAGGCGCGCACGTGCGGGCGAGTGCACGCCGGTCTCATGCGGACGGTCGGTACCTTTCAACTCTTGCATCGCTTCCCCCTAAGAATTTAAGCCTGACGATTGTACCAGCCATGGTGCGACGCGGCGTGACCGGGCGGCTACCTTTGGGTAAAGCATCGGCATGGGTGCCGTAAGGAAACGGTCTTGATTGCTCGCTGACGGCTGTGGCGGTCTGTGCGCTTGTTACCGTCGAGAAGATAATGCCCGGCAACAGGCAAACGCGTGTGAGGAGGACCGCCATGGATGAAGACAAGAATGAGGATATGAAGAGCACAAACGATCGCTCTGCGGAAGATGGCCCCATCGCGCTGCCGCTTCCGTGGGGAAAGATCTCTCTTGTCGCCGTTCTCATCTTAGTGGCTGCCGTTGGCTTCTTCTTTCTCATGCAGCGTGCAAGGGGCAACTTCGTCATGGGAACAATCGGCGTGGTTGCCCAGTATTTCATGGCGGTGGTGTTTATCTTGCTGGTGGGCTTTCTGGCTCTGCCGGTGGTGGCGGGCATCCGCTCCTTGTCCCATATCGCCGGACGCATCGCCGCAGCGCTTGCAGCGCTTGTCATCACGGCGGTCTTCGCGTGGATCTTCCTTGCGGCGCCTATTCTTGACATCCCTCACCTTTCGAGCCCGTCGGTGACAAGGCTCACCGAGGTCGAAGTGGAGGTGGATGACAGTTACGAGTCATCGACTTTCTACAAGCTCCAGGGCACCGACACCGAGGGCAACCTGCAGATCTTTGACGTCGATCGCGCGGTCTTTGACGCTTGGGACCCCGAGGTAGACGAGGTCACGGTGACCTATCTCCCGCATACTGAAACGGTGCTCTCCCTCGTGTGCTCATAAGACGGCTCGTTTATACGTCTTGCGGAGTTGATGCGTTGCCTTTGCGAGCTCGCCCAACCGTCGGGCCATTGTCTTAAACCAGATATTGAGGCACCCTATGTGACCGGGCGCGCATGGGATAATCAGTCCATCTGTGCCGCCGTCAACAAGGCGGCAGACCTGCTGCAAAGGAGATGCCATGTACCAAGAGAACGCCATCTGGATGGGTGTTGGCGCGGAGCCCGACAACAAGCACGTGAACCTGCTGCTCAACCAGGCGAACCGCCACGGCCTTATCGCCGGTGCCTCTGGTACGGGCAAGACCGTCACGCTCAAGGTTATGGCCGAGGGCTTCTCTAAGGCGGGCGTTCCGGTGTTCATGGCCGACGTCAAGGGCGACATCACCGGTATGGCGCAGGCGGGCAAGGACTCCGAGGACATGCAGGAGCGCATCAAGCGCTTTGGCATCGAGGGCTTCACCTACGAGGGCTGCCCCGTACGTATCTGGGATATGCTCGGCGGCGCTGGTCTGCCGGTGCGTATCACCATCTCCGACATGGGTCCGTCGCTGCTCTCGCGCCTGCTCGAGCTTACCGAGGTGCAGGAGGGCGTGCTCGACATCGTCTTCCGCATCGCCGATGACAAGAACCTCCTTTTGATTGACCTCAAAGACCTGCGCGCCATGCTCAACTTCGTGGCCGAGCACGCCGACGAGTACGAGACCACCTACGGCAAGGTCTCCGCCCAGTCGGTCGGCGCGATTCTGCGCACACTCATCGCTGTGGAGGACCAGGGCGGCGACGTCTTCTTTGGCGAGCCGGCGCTCGAGCTCGACGACTGGTTCCAGTGCGCCGAGAACGGCCAGGGCTACGTCAACATCCTGAACGCCGCAAAGCTCATCCAGAGCCCGCAGATCTACGCCATGTTCCTCCTGTGGATGCTCTCCGAGCTTTTTGACACCCTGCCCGAGGAGGGCGACCTCGACAAGCCCAAGTTCGTCTTCTTCTTTGACGAGGCGCACCTCCTGTTCAACGATATGCCGACCGAGCTCCTCGACAAGATCGTGCAGGTCGTGAAGCTCATCCGCTCCAAGGGCGTGGGCGTGTACTTCATCACGCAGAGCCCTTCCGACATTCCCGACGAGGTGCTCGCGCAGCTCTCCAACCGCATCCAGCACGGCCTTCGCGCCTATACGCCCGCCGAGCAGAAGGCGGTGCGCGCCGCGGCGCAGTCGTTCCGCGAGAACCCCGCCTTCAAGAGTGAGGACGTTATCCTCGAGCTCGGTACCGGCGAGGCGCTCGTCTCCTTCCTGAACGAGGACGGCCAGCCCGAGATCGTCGAGCGTGCCAAGATCCTCCCGCCGCAGTGCCTCATGGCCGCCGCGTCTGACGACGTGATGAAGGAGGCCCTCTCCGCGCAGGACGATCTCATGAAGAAGTACGGCGAGGCCGTCGACCGCGAGAGCGCCGAGGAGCAGATCGAGGAGCTCGAGGAGGAAGAGGAGAAGGCCGCCAAGGAGGAAGAGGAGCGCAAGAAGCGCGAGGAAGAAAAGGCCATGAAGGAGAAGGCCAAGGCCAAGGCTGCCGAGAAGGCCGCGATTCGCGCCGAGGAGCGCAAGATTCGTCAGCGCGAGAAGCAGCAGGAGCAGATGATGAAGGGCATCGGCAAGATTGCGAGCCAGGTGCTGGGCTCCTTTGGTCGCGAGGCCACGCGTCAGATCACGCGCAATCTGTTTGGTGGGCGCCGCCGCTAGTTTTGGGCGCGCTGCGGTGCTTGGCGCGCGGCTCAAGTCGTTTATGAGCGTAATCGCGTGCCAACCACGATGCCACGAGTGTGGCTAAACAAGTTTATCAGCGAAAACCCGCCCTGTACCATGTGGGGTACAGGGCGGGTTCTCAGTTTTACGCTCATGAGCGACTTGAGCGTTCCGGTGCCCTCTGGGACAGGGCGCTGCGACGATGAGGGGTGAGGGCGTGTTGCGCAGCGTCTTAAGCGACGAGTTCGGCCCACTCGGGGTGACGCTTGAACCAGCTCACGGCATACGAGCACGTGGGGCGCGCCTTGCGATGGGTCTCCTTTAGCTCGCGCGCCGCTTGCTCGAGGAGCATGTTTGCAATGCCCTGCCCGCGGAGCGACTCGTCCACAAACGTGTGGTTGATCTCCACGGTGCCCGGCTCGCGATCGGGGAAAGTGACCTCGGCAAGGGTGGTTCCGTCGGGGGCGACATAGCGGATGGCGTGGGAGTGGACCTCAATCTGGTTTTCGGGGACCTTCTTAGTCATGGCTCGCCTTTCTGTTGATTCGCGCCTAGGGCGCGCGGCTTTACGCGTGGTGCATCCATCGTGTACCCAAGGCAGCGCGCGAGTCGCATCGCATTCGCTTTGCAACGCATCGGTAACAGAGGGGTTACGCCCGGGAAACGCGAGCGGTACCATGAGGCGGTAAACGGTATCTGCGGGCAGCGCGTGGGCAGCGCAATCGATTCGGCAGGTTGATGACCATGGCTTTAACACGCAAGGCGTACGTTCAGCCGACCCATATCCAGGTGCGTGGCGCACGCGTGCATAACTTAAAGAACATCGATGTAGATATTCCCCTGGGTTGCCTCACGGGGATCGCAGGCGTGTCGGGGTCGGGCAAAAGCTCGCTTGCGCTCGGCACGCTCTACGCCGAGGGCAGCCGCCGCTATCTCGATGCGCTCTCTACCTACACGCGTCGTCGTATTTCGAGCGTGGGCCGCGCGACGGTCGATGAGGTGCTCCACGTGCCCGCCGCGCTCGCGCTGCGCCAGCGCCCCGGCATACCCGGCGTGCACTCCACGTTTGGCACTTCGACCGAGCTTCTCAACTACCTGCGCCTCATGTTCTCGCGCCTTGGCAGTCACCAGTGCCCGCATTGCGGCGCGCACGTTCCGCCGAGTATGGACGTTGCCCTTATGATCCCCACCCGCTGCCCGGAGTGCGGTCAGGAGTTCATGGGGCCGGGCGCCGAGGACCTCGCCTTCAACAGCGGAGGCGCCTGTCCCACGTGCGGCGGCACGGGCATCGTGCGCACGGTGGACGAGTCTACGCTTGTGCCCGACGAGTCGCTTTCCATTGAGGAGGGCGCCGTTGCATCGTGGCAGCAGCTCATGTGGAAGCTCATGCGCGACATCGCGCGCGAGATGGGCGTTCGCACAGATGTGCCCTTCTCGGAGCTCACGCCCCGCGAACGAGAGATTGTCTTCCACGGCCCCGCCGAGAAGCACCACATGTTCTATCAGAGCTCCAAGACCGGTGACGTGGGCGAGATGGACTTCACCTACTTCAACGCGGTCTATACGGTTGAGAACGCCCTCTCGAAGGTGAAAGACGAGAAGGGTCTGGCGCGCCTGGCGAAGTTCCTCAAAGAGGAAGTGTGCCCGGACTGCGGTGGCACGCGTCTTTCTGCGCGCGCCCGGGGTTCCCTCATCGACGGCATGAACCTGGGCGATGTGTCGCGCATGACGCTCGACGAGCTTGAGGTGTGGGTAGGGACCGTGCCCGGGCTCATGCCCGAGGCGATGGTGCCCATGGCGCGCGCCATTGTGGCCGAGATGGCCGAGCCCATTTGCCGCCTGAAGCAGCTCGGCCTCGGCTACCTCGCCCTCGACCGCGCGAGTTCCACCCTCTCTACCGGCGAG